>NZ_JBHFKV010000016.1:0-87573 GCF_042879355.1 Photorhabdus sp. RM71S
TTTCGGTCAGTTGTGTATAGGCCATAGTGCATTTTCCTTTGGCGAGAAAGATGCCTACTATAGCAACTGACCGCCCTTCTGAAAAATTGCACTTATTAGTCGAATCTGCCAGATATTACTTCTTGTGAAGAAAACCAATCTGGTGATGTGAATGAATAACAGAATTAACTTCAAATCATATCAGCAAGTTTTAATTACTGCCTTCCCTTTTATTTTGCTTATGCTTTCACAAAGCTTAAATAGCATTATTGATATGTTCATTGTAGGTAGGATCGGCATGAATGCCATCGCCGCTGTTGGTCTTTGCGGATTTATTTTCTCGATAATGACCAGTTGTGTAACTGGTATAACCATAAGCGTTCAAACTGTAGTTGGTAAGAGCATTGGTGCTGGAAAAATAAATCAAGGTATTAATGCGCTTCATAGTGCAATATTTGTTGCTATAGTTTTAGGTATATTAATCATAGGCTTAGGTTTTTTTATCCCAAAATTCATAACACTGTTTATTCATGATGAAGTTTTAGCTTCTAACTGTATAACTTACCTTCAAGCTCTAGTGTTAGGTGCTCCAGCTATAGGGATTGTCAGGGCTTTTCGAGGTTACTATGGCGGGATCGGTGAGAATAAAATGAGTGTATTAATAATCTTCTCTACTTATTTTTTTAATTTCTTAATAGGTTTTACACTCGTTTCCTTAGGGTATGGAATCAGAGGTGCTGGATTGGGAACATGTTGTGCTTTTTATATAGGTGCCTGCTTGTTTTATTTCAGTGGATATTTTATAGATTCTAAATATCGTTTTTTTAAAGTTACTAAAATTTTTGAACAGATCGGTGAGATATCAAAACTTTCTTTCTATGCAGGTATACAGCAACTCTTCTTTTCGGGTGGGTTTGCAGTCATGTTCATTATTGCTAGCCAAATGAATTCTTCCGCTTTGGCAGTGATAACAGTTCTCAATAATCTTATTCTGCTAAGCATCACACCGTTAATCGGAATGGGAATGGCTTCTGCGGTTTATGTGAGTCGATCTCTTGGAGCAAATAAATATAAGGATGCTAAATCGTGGGGTAATATTGCGGTAAAGTTAGGCTTTGGAATATTCACTATTCAACTCTTCATTTTGATAAATCCACATTACATTATGGGTTTATTCATAAAAGATAATTTTATAGTAAATAATTATATAGGATTGTTTAAAATAACGGTATTGTTTGTTTTTTCTGAGGTTTTTGCTCAAATATTAAAATTCTCTATGTTTGGAGCAGGTTTCAACCGGCAGTTGACAATGGTTACTGTGCCATTGCAGTGGTTTTTTTTCATACCGTTAGCTATTTATCTTTGTCTTTTCAAAAATCATGGCATTGAAATACTATGGTTTTCGTTTCTCGTGTATCGTTTAATTGAATCAATATTCATGCTGATTATTTGGTTAAAAGAAAGTTGGGTTCCTGCTAAGTTTCCTAAATCCGCTGACTGCTAAGGTGTGTATAAGATGAATTTGCTTATTATTGATTTTGAATCCTCTAATTCTAACCCTGTAAGTGAATGGTATAAAGATCACAATTGCTATTTAATTACCTCTATCGAATCATTAAGGCTAATGAGCAATGAAGTGATTTCATCGTTTAAGAAAGTTGTTGGTATTGAAAGTTTACATCCAGATAATGATGACCTTATTTTTTATCATGCAGAAAAGTTGAGAAAAGAAACGGTCTTTGATTACGTTATAGGGGTCAGAGAGTTTGACTTATTATCCGCTGCTTACATAAGAGATAAATGGGGTCTGTCAGGTGCAAGTGTCGAGGCAATAGAAGCATATAGAGACAAAGGTGTGATGAAAAAGATTTTGGAAAGAAATAATGTTTCCATCCCTAAGTTTTCATTGATAAAAAATGCTCTAGATGTTATCAAATTCATTGAGGAGCATGATTATCCCGTCATACTCAAACCACGAACTTCTAAACGTGCACGAGGCATTTCAATACTGAAAAATGACAATGATCTCCATAATTCTTTATATATTGGATTAAAGAAAAATTCCGAAGAGCTAATTAATATGATGGTCGAGGAATTTGTTGATAGCCCAATGTATCATGTTGATGGAGTTGTCTTAAATAATCAGATAAGATTTATTTGGCCTTCATTATATGTGTCAAATTGCATGGACTTTCAGGATGGAAACTATATTTCAAGTTGTTTGTTATTACCTGAGGATAAACTGTTTGATAGAATAATAAAATATGTAAGAAAATGTATTGGGGCACTTCCTTCACCTGTGAATTTTGCTTTTCATGCAGAAGTTTTCCTATGTTCTGACGGAAGTTTTAAATTATGCGAAATCGCTGCTCGTGCAGGCGGTGGGCCAGTAATGACTGCGATAGAAAATATATTTGGCATCAACCCACAAGAGATTGCATTTAATGCTTACATTGGTAATGTGTCAAATGAACAGCTTGACTCTATCAATATTAGGCCAAGCTCAATTTGCGGATGGATAATTATACCAAATAAATTAACCAACTCTTATATTTATAATATTCCTGAATCTTGCCCTTTCCCTCAAGTTACAAGCTATAAAACTTTTGCTAAGGATGGAGATTATTTTTCTGACGAGCGCCAAGTTATAGCTGAAATCACTATAACTTCATCAACTTCGAATGAAGTTAAAAACCTTATCGCCGAGATTATGGAATGGTTCTATAGCCAAATTAATTTTAAAGCAGTTAATTAAGTTGACCTGAGGTTTGTTTAAGAAGGGAACTAAGAGCCTATCCCAATAGGCGTAATTGTAAAGTGCGGTCAAAAGCTAATGCTTTTGTCTGAGCACTGCCCAAGTTCGCTCTTTATGGCAAAGAAGGGCAAATAAAATAGTCCTATTAGGATAGGCAGTAAGTGCCTGAGGCTTAATCAAAGTTTCTGCTCAAGAAAACAAAATCGTAGAAATCCTCAGGCATGTATAATCTAGAAGAACTTTACTGCAACATCGATGACTTTTGCCAACAATTTACCGAAAAAGCCGAGCTTGAATTTACATGATTCTGAAATTGCCGCCCTTAAGCAAATCTGCCGTTAATTAAGCAAATTTCCCCTTACCAATCGTGACATCGGTCCACGCCGTTGCGATAGCCGTTTTCGCCTGACTGTCCAGACTCTCAATAAAACCATTATCACCCACTGCCGGAGCAAAACTGCTCATTGCCTGGATCAAGGAATCCACAGCATTATCTGACAGTGCCGTAAATTCGCGATCCCCTGACGCGTTCTTATCACTCATCCGAGTCACCAATTTAGCGCGATTGCCATTAAAGTAATCATTAAAGATGACAGAACCCACCGATTCAAATCTCCCTTGAGCCGTGTTGTCCTGAGTATGGCGATTCACTGACAGCACCAGATCATACCCGCTACGCTGGAACCACAAATTTTGCCAGTCAACACCGTTAAACAAGATCATATCTTCTGCGTTAATATCGCTCACTCGGTTATCAATCACTTCTTCGCTGACCACAAAGCTATCCACACCTGCACCGCCCCGGAAATGGTTCTGATACCCGCCTAACACCAGCAGATCCTGACCTTCACCGCCATCAAACTGGCTGAACTTCGAAATCGCTGCGGCTATCAGATGATCATCACCTTCTCCACCGTTGATTACCGCATGGTAGCCCATCAGCTTAATCGCATCATTGCCGGAATAACCATCAATCCGGTTGTCATTACCAAATACTCTGGCAAAGTCGTCGCCTCCTCCCAGTTCGGCCTGATTATTATTGCCGATGATCACCGTATAATCCTGACCTTCCCCAGTATCCACCCGATTATAGTTGCCGGAGGTGACAACGTAATCCTGCCCGTTACCCGCATCAATAAAACCGCCTTCACCAAAGACAAATGTCTGGTCATTGCCTTCCCCCATAAAGACATGGTTAATACGCCCGGCCACCACTGCGGTATCATCCCCCTTACCGCCAAACATCCAGTTTTCACGCCCCATCAGGACGCCTAAGTCATTACCTTCACCACCTGAAAAAATATTGGAGGTACCTAGCGAGTAATAGACATCACTACCACGACCACCCCAGAAGTTGTTGTTATCTCCCAGATAAGCGCCAAGATCTTTATCGTCACCGCCCCAGTTGAAGTTATAGTTCCCCAACGATACGTGGATATCGCCATCCCCTTGCAGATGACCGCTGCTACGCAGGAAATCAAACGTTTTTTCTTCCATATTAAGCAGATCTGTCGTCAGGTTTTCTTTCAGGTTAGCCACTAACGATTTCATCTCTCGTTGCTTCTTTTCGCTAAACATCGTTGCAAACAGATTAGGTAAGTTCAGCGCATTAAAACCAAATGCAGGCTTTGATTTATTATTGGTCTGAGCATTTTCTCCATTGATACTCACCGAAGATCCTGATTCCTGACTCTCATCAGGCGCTTTCTCTTTCAGGCCATGACTCTCCACAAATGACCTGACACCTTCCTCGCCCATATCAATGCCCGCCTCCAGGCTATCAAGTAACTTTTCTGGATTGGTGAAAACTTGTAGTTGACTACCACTAAATTCCCCAATCACTTCCAGCATCTCTTGCAGAATTGCCTCACCATCAATCGCTTTGCCTGTACAGGAAATAATTTTCCCCTCTGCGGTGTAGTTCACGCCAAAAATATCCGCTAAGGTGGTATCTGCATTTACACTCGCTAATCGGCCAATCAGTTTATTCTTAAGCTGACGCGGTAAGTCCTGTGGATTATAGGTAAAGGTGGTCTTCGCCATGCCGGTTGCCGAATATTGCTGCGTCATCAAGCCAAACAGCGAACCCAAGTTAGTATCCAGAATCGACTGGATATGGTCTCCGAACATCAGGTTCCAGTTACCGGTTGTCACCTGGATATCGGCGCCACGCCCACCTACAGCAAAGTTGAAAGCCAGTTTTTGATTGGCCTGACGGAATTGTTCTATACGACTTATTTTGCCCATACCAGTGCCCTTGCCATGTTCGCCTAGCCACTGATTAAACTTCTTGTTCAATGTCAATTCAGCATCATACTTCAAACCACGGCTGCTACGCTCATGTTGAGAATCCAGATCAGTCAATGTGTTGTAGTCCACGCTGCTGGTTTGGTCCAAACCGGACATATCCTCTACAAACTTCTTCGCACCGGCGATGGTCCACTGCTGGTCTTGTGCCGCTAACCAATCCTGATCCTCACTGGAACCCGCGACACCTTGCAGTACATCGGTAATACGCGCCACACCATCAAACGGATTAACCAACGGCGGCGTTGGGATGGATTTATCCATCATCACAATCAGGTCATTACTGCGGCCTTGGTTGAAGCTGACATTACGATTACCGATAAACATTTGCGCCCCTTCAAGCGCTTGATAACCTGCAATATCGAAGCTCTGTTTACTGTCGCCATTACCGATGTGCACCATCACATTGTTATCACCGAAGGCCAGTGATTTAAAACCACCGGTACCCACTTTGATACCAACGTTCGAGGTTCCCCAATTGAGTGCGGTAAACTCCCCATCTCCCACATTCACCTGGATATTACCGGAGTAACTGAGCTGATTATTCGCTTTCTCATTGGAATCAATTTGAATCGTATTTTTACGTTTGTTTGGTTTAACAAATTGTTCAACGTTACCCGCGATCGCTCCTTTAATAACAGTATCAGCTTCGGTATGTCCTACCCTAGAGAAGTTAATATCACTTTCGGCAATACCACGGCGAACTAGCTCGGTATGCGTGATCAACTCATTTTGGTTATTCCAACTCAATACGATTTTATTATCAGGCAAATTGTTAACCCATTGGTTATGTTGATCACGGGTAAATTTGCGTCCACTGGCATCAACAGCCACTTCACTACTGCGAGCGGAAACATCGCTGCGAATGCCTTGTTTATCCAACACTGTGATAAAGCGACGAGCAAAGCCATCCCGTTTGTCATCACTTATCAAAGAACAGCCCACAATACTGATGTGATCAGGTTTGTGAGTTATGCTGTTACCCTGATTAACGTTCTGATAAAACCGCGTTAATCTGGTCGCCAGTTCATCAGCAGCGTAACCACTCAGACGAATGTTATTCTGCTCCAACGTATCACGACCATGACCGACAATCTGCCAACGTAACTTACCGGATAATCTGGCAAGATCACCATAAACCACACGATATTTGCCCTTAGAATTAAGTTGAACCACTACGCTAGAATCTGAGTGTTTACCCGCCAGATTAGCCGCGGCTTTGGCAACGACCGGATCATCCTCCATTTGGATAATAATCTGACCATCAAAGCGAGTTTCACGACCATCAGCTTGTGGCGTCACCTTCTCTATTTGCCAGTCACCGAGTAGCCTGCTCGTTTTCTTATCTTGATGAGTATCGTCGATGATAGTAGGTTCTGACTTCTTATTCTTACTCGATAACTCATCTAACTCCTCCACTGTAGGGCGGCTTTGTGGTTTCACCCTGGCATGTTTCTGATAGAATTCCCCAGTTTCTTGGAAAGCGTTATCCAGCGCCCGACTTACCCACACTTTGCCTTCTTCACCGGCAATATCCAACAGATCCCGATAATTGGCAGTGTAGCTATTTAGTAACTGCTTACGTTGTTCATCACCGGTTACCTGTAGTGCCCGATAAACCGCCAGACTTTCGTTGACAGAATGACCACCATCAAATACCAGAAACGCCAGCGTGTTGAGATAGCTCTGTCTGGCCGAGAAAGTAGGCTGTTCACTAGCAATATAGTTATTGAGGTGAACCATGATATTGGTCGAGCCAGAAGCCCCCGTTACCACAGAATGACCTTGCGCTAACGCATTATACTCAAATCTCGTTTCCCATCCGGGGACCAAAATTCGACCCGTAGCAACCTTTCTGCCATACAAAAAGTCATCATGCTTGTTATTAGCAGGCTGGTAGGGTAACGCAGTACCATAATCGTTAGTCTGCTTTTCGGTTATTTCAACTTCATACGTGACATCAGCCCCGCTAGTCAGTTGACTACTGGTCGAACGGGCTTTGGTGATAACATCTTCATAGAAACGATCCCCTTTAACCTTCCACTCTGCACGATCCATCCCCATTCCTGGGGTAATTGCCATTTTTACTGCCAGAAATGGCACCTTAATCACAGCAAAACCATCATCAACCTGAGTCATCATGACGTTGAAATTGGCAAAAGTCGGTTCATCCAGAAACGTCGTCAATTCAGGCACCCGACTAAACCAGGGACGAAAGTCCTTGTTAATGGCCCTAGCGAACCCCGTCATCTTTTTAGCAATAATCTTCTCACGCTCGGCTACATCAGGATAAAAACCTGCTATCCACTGTTCAAATTTCTCTACCAGAAATTGTCCTGTCTGCCTGGAAGTGGTCATGGCATCCTGTGGCGCTGTTTTCACCAATTCATGGGCCAATTCAGAATCAAAATGGCGGCCAAACAGGTTGTCAATATATTGCCCCGTCGTCTTTTCTTTGCCGGCATCAGCCAGTAACTGCTGAGCTAACGTGTGTAATTCAGGATGTGTCTGCAACTGGGTAGCCGCATCCTCAAATAGCTTAATGGTTTCCTGTCGGGTTACTTGTCCGCTAAACCAAAGGTTTTTGGCCCGTTCAATTAGTGGCATACCTTCAGGAATAGCTTCTTGTTGCAATCGGCTAATGAAAACGATCAGGCTTTCACCTTCAGTTTTAGGCGCTTCCCGTTCCGCCGCAGAGTTAATCTGAGTCAATGGCTTGATTTGTAAATCAGTAAGACGATTAATCTCGCTTTGTGCGATATCACCTTTCAGACCTACCACACGCCCGAATCCATCAAAGGATACATATTGATCAAACAGTGCAACATGGTCAGGCGCTAAGCTAACCCCTAAAATCCCGGCTGATTCAGCTCTTTTTGCCTGAAGGTAAGCAACCAATTCCCCCATCTCAAAACGCAGGCTTTTGACTAATCGACCACGCTTGGTAAATTCATTGGGATCATGCTGTTGCCAATGAGCAAGCGCTTGCTCAAGCTGCAACACATGCTGCTCATTAGGTTGTTCGACCGTATTGTTGAAAGCCTCACGTACTGCCACCAGCGCCTTACTGGGCCGATCGGTATTTATCTGACCAAGATATCTTTTTGTCGAATCAATAAACCGTTTGTCACCTTGATTCAGCAAGAAAGGCTCAAACTCTCTCAGGATGGAAGAATGAGATTTAAGGCTATCTCCACCAGCCGTTTGCCCCAATCCTTGCAAATTGATACCCGAAATTACAGGTGCTTTTTTGGTTAACTTTCCAGGTTGATTCGAAATAGGTTCCACAACCCTATCGGATGACGTTCCGGTAAGCAGGGAAATGATCGAAGCACCAACATTTTCTGCGCGAATACTCCTGTTGATCTGTAGCCGATTAATCGCCTGTTGCGCACTACTCAATGCCGCCAAATCTGTGGCTGTTAGCGTTAGATCTTCACTGTTCCAGCCATTAGCTTCCGTTTTGGATTCAGGATTGATATGACTTTTCGGTTTCGCTACGTCGATTGGTGTATACGCTTTTCCAGACAAGCCACTGCCGGTCGCCCCGCTACGATCGGGTTTTGCATCACCAGCCTGTTTCGCACCTTTCGCATCAGCCTGTACCTGAGCGACTTTATTTTTCGCCACCGAACTATCATGTTCACCGCGTTGTTTCGCTTCTTCATACACGGCATAGGCATCACTTTCCGCTTTTGCTGCCCGCAGGCGTTGTAAATCTGCTTCTTTCTGTCTTGATTTCGCTTTTGTACGCGCATCCTCAATATTGTCGTCTGCGTTCTTTATATTCTGATAACCTTGCTCTAAACCTGCTTCTGATTTGCCAATTGCATTTTTTACTTGTTGTTGGTTATCAATAAGGCGCGGCTGTAAACCCGCTAATTTTTTCTGTGAAATAAATTTGGTGTCATCTAATTTCTCCTGAGTACGGTCCAAATATCCCGCAGCAAACCGGTCACGCCACTCATCACCCGATTGACCAGCGTAATTCCCATAGCCATTAAGCGCATCCAGACGTTGAGTCATGGAGAACAGTTCCTTCATTACTGCTCGCTCTTCTCCACTTATTGCATCACGCTGTACTTGTCCATTGGTCTTCAGCGCATTTTGATCCGTTGATTCCAATTGGAATTGTGATTTTGAAATTGTTTTAAGTTGGTCATCCCTTTCTTGTTCCAGAATACGGCGATTCTCCTCCGCTTTCTCTTTATCACTTAACGCATTTTGCGCAGCGCTGCCCTGTTCTGCATGTTTAATAACAGCATCAGCTTGCGATGATGATTCACTCTGAGTCGAATCAACCTTGTCTCCAATATGCAAGGCATTCTGGATAGCCTCAGTATCAGGAGTCTCCACCTGAGTTACCGTGCCACTTAATTTATCACGCAGATCCGAATCAACTTCATCAATGGCATTCATCTGGAAACCATCAATGGCAGAAACTTCGGTTAAATTAATCGCCCCTCGGCTTTTATGGGTTCCAGAAGTATTTGCCTCATTACCGTGAATCAGATAGTTAATTGCGTGGCTACCTTCCACATTTAACACAGTTTGTTTAATACTTTTAAACAGTAAGGGGAGGTTATTACTTTGCGTGTTGCTTTCTGCAATAGAAAGCGTGTAGAAATCACCATTACCCACCTTAATCGCCACATTATTACATGCATAAGAGGCGTTAATCCCCAGGCCATCACCAACATGAATATTGGCATTGCTTTTACCTTTCATGATCGCAACATTAAGACCCTGCCCGACTTTAGTATTAACGTTATATTCACCCCACACTGCGTTAACGGAAACACCATCACCCACGTTGGTATTGACATTAAAATCGCCATGCGTCGCGGTGACACTTAAACCATTCCCCACCGTGGTCGTGATATTGGCTTTGCCTTTTGCCGCAGTAACCTGCATACCGTCACCCACTTTGGTGACAATATTTCCTTCACTCCACAAGGTATTAAAGCTGTCACCATTACCGACCTGAGTCACAATGTTGGCATCCGCTTTGGCAAGCACGACATTGCGCCCATCACCGACCTTGGTAATCACATTAGCTTTGCCCCAAGCGCCGGTATAATCATCACCTTGCCCCACATGGGTGATGATATTGGCATCACCCTGAACAACCGTGACTTGCTGATTATTACCCACTTTGGTAATAATGTTTGCTTTACCTTTCGCGAAGTTATAACGGTCACCATCACCAACCTGCGTTAGAATATTAGCATCCCCCCAAACAGCATTAACGCCGATACCACCCCCCACTTTGGTAATGATATTGGCTTTCCCTTTGGCGAACCCCACCGTCACGCCATGACCAACATGGGTCATGATGTTACCCACATCGGAAATAAGTAAACCGACTGTTGTCCCGTCCCCTACCTTCGTTAGAATATTGCCCTTACCGAATAGCACGGCAACAGTAGTTGATGATCCCTTATGAGTGATGACATTCGCCTCCGCCGCCGCAACCACCCCCATAAAATCATCGCCCACTTTGGTGACAATATTCGCCTCTCCTAACGCTAAAACGCCGGTTAAGCCATTGCCGGAATGAGTCATGATATTGGCTTGACCAAACATTGCCGCCAATGTTGTACCATCACCAACCCTGGTCATTACATTCAGCTCGCCGGCAAACAAGCCAATACTGGTGCCATTACCTACATGCGAATAGATATTGGCCTCACCAATCATCAAACCGAGCGCCAAATCATTGCCCGCTTTCGTCAGGATATTGCCCTGCCCGATCATCGCGGCAAAGGTTGAGCCATTACCAATATGGGTCATCACATTGGCCTCACCGATCATTGCTGCCAGCGTCATGCCGTTACCCACTTTGGTGGCGATATTGCCTTTAGCCAACATCAAGGCAACACTCATTTCATCACCAATGTGAGTAAACACATTGCCGGCGGCTATCATCAATGCCAACGCTTTACCATCCCCCACTTTGGTAAAAACATTCCCCAATCCCCCCATCAATCCCCATGCATCACCGTTGCCAACATGAGTAAAGATATTGCCCACACCAATCATGGCCGCAATCGCCGTTCCATTACCCACTTTGGTAAAGACATTGCCTGCGGCTCCCATAACTCCCAGAGTCTGATTGCCACCGACATGAGTCAGCACATTACCTATGCCGAGCATGATACCCGTGGTGTCACCATTTTCGATTTTGGTCAAGATATTAGCGCCACCTAACATCACCCCCGTCGTACTTCCATTGCCAATGTGAGTAAACACATTGGCACCACCGCCCATCAGCGCAATAGCTTTACCTCTGCCCTTTTTCGTCAGAATATTGGCACCACCTAATGCAACCGCCGTGGTGCCTGATATTTTATCATCGCCGAGATGCGTGATAATGTTCGCGCCACCAAGCATACCGGCAACCAAATCACCGGCACCAAGCTTAGTCAGCACATTGGCGCCACCCACCAGTACCGAGGAGACCTTCCCCTTACCTGTTTGGGTCATCACATTAAAACCGCCGGCACCTAACCAATTAGCGTTGCCATTACCTATTTGGTCATGAGTGTTGTAACCCCCAAACATGATAACTCGGCTATCGCCATTGCCTTGGTGGATCGAGATATTACCCATTGCCAAAAGATGAGCCAGATATCGCCCATCACCGATTCGAACCAATACGTTCGCTGCACCGCCAGCGTAAACATCCATTTCTCCACGCTGGCTTTGATGAACCAATACGTTTGCCAGACCTGCACCACGGAACGTCAGATCGCCCTGTTCCCCCTTTTTCACGATGACATTAGCAGCACCCGCGCCTTCAAAATTGACATTGCCGCGTATGACACTGGAGGTAATGACGTTGCCACCCCCCATGCCCTTGAAATCAATATCACCGGAGCTGTCACCTATGCCCGCAGATAATTTCACCAACTCCTGATGACTGTACTCTTCGGTATGTGCTAAGTGCTCAGAAACACGGCATACTGAATTCACTTTGTATTGCAGATTAGTTAGCGAATATCCGCCCATACCCATTGAGCGATAACCATTTTTGAATGAAAAATCTTCAGCAGCCAGATTACCGGTATGATCACCTGCTTTGTACCACGCACTGGCATAATATTGCAGCGCGCCGGTTTCAGGATTATTCGCCAATTCAACCATCACCACTTTGGTATATGACTCAACATACTTGGCATAAATATAAGTGTTCGGTTGACAGTTCGATTTCACCGCTGAAACATCTAATATCAAACCACCAGAATGGATTGCATACCCATGCATCTTGGCATCAATTAACGTGATATCTCCTGCTCGGGCATTGGTTCCACCGGCATAAGTCACCCACTGGTTCTCCTGCAAATCTTCTTCAACAGTATGTTGAATAATAACAGGGTGATGATGTTCGAAGATTAAATTAGAGAGACGGTAACCACCATTGATGCCTATATCAGTAAATCCATTGCTTGAAGAGATATTCTCCGTAGCAAGATTCTTAAGGTGATTTCCCTGTTTATACCAAGAAGTGGCGTAATAATTGAGCTTACCGGTTTCAGGATCATTTCGGAGTTGGACTTTGCTAATCTTAGTGTACATTTCATCGGCAAATGCAAAGAGGTAAGTGTTAGGCTCGATAGTTGATTTAATACCTGTTACTTGTTGGGATTGCTGAATCCAACTTCCTCCCATCGTCGCCGTTATTAATACAATCTCTTCAGCTTTAGCATATTCCAGAGTGCCATCACGAGAACCGCTATCTGCGTCGATTCTTGATATTTCATTGTAAGCACCGGCACCATCGAAAGTAATATCACCATGTGCGACATCAGAATAGATCCGGTTATAACCCCCTGCCCCTTCAAATTCGATATTACCGTGCGTCTGTCCATATTGATCTTGACTTTGGCGCAAACGCTCAATACGGTTTGATGCCCCGGCGCCATGCAAAATAATATTGCCTTCTCTACCTTTACGTATAATGTGGTTATCAGCCCCGGCACCTGTGAAATTAATATTGCCACTTTCAACCAACGAACTGATACTATTCGCTGCTCCCCCACCGTCAAATTTCACATCACCGTGGCTTGTCTCATAGTGATCATACCAGGTACGGTCAATTTTATTACCGGCACCAGCGCCGGCAAAATTTAAATTACCTTGATTCGTTTCATGCCATAATTCGTTATAACCACCAACACCGTTAAAAGTCACATTACCGGATTGTCCTTTGCGATTCAGGCCATTATAAGCCGCTGCTCCTGAGAAATTGAGATCACCGTGGTCACCCTGATGATCCATAAAAACACCCCCTGCCGCACCAGTAAATGAAATATTACCATTACCACTTTTATCAATACCCGAATAACCCGCAGCGCCATGTACGGCCAGATTACCTTCCTTATCCACTACTTTTAAATATCCGGCGCTACCATCGACTACCTTGTTGCCAGAATCGGCATAAACTGTTGCTCCAATTGACCCGAGGATAATACGATCATCTCCCCCTTTGGCATAAATAACCCCTCCGACACCAATAGCAACAATATTATTGCCATCATCATCGTCGTAGTATTTTCCAGTAAAGAAATATTCTGTACTGCGGTTTGATGATTTTCCCATAAACAATCCCTTAATTTAAACTGAGGTTAAATAGAAAACCACTGCATCTGACAGATACAGAAGCGGTTTTGAGAATCTAGTTTTCCGCGGACAGAGCAAATCCACCGTTCTTCCCACGGTAAAAAAATATAATGACAGCCATCACTCAGGCATTATTTATAAAATTATGTCTAATTAGATAGATTATTCTAACTCTATTGAGTTATTACTCCATTGATTGTTTTCTTTCTAATCAACGAAATAATGAAAAAAAACGCCTTTGTTATAACTGATATCAGAAGTGATTTGTTCGAAATTTTTAAACATATTTCTTCCTCAACAAGAAATTTACTGACAAAGATTATAAAATATATAGTGAAGCAAAAACCCTAAGCTCAGAGATATAATAGACTTATATATCTACAAATACGGTTAAATGAATAAGCAGAATAAAATAATATAGAGCAAAAACTCAAAATCAATATTAATATATAAGAAAGTCTGTTTACCCCCCATATATTGCCCTATATCCCTACATTGATATTAACAATACAAATAAAATAGTGAAAAATAATATCAACTTACAGGTTAACTTTTTGTTTTTATTAGTATAATTAAAAAATTTTCATAAATAAAATTACTAAGGTTAAATTATTAACATTATTGCATCAGAAATGCAGGAAAATTTAACTTATTAGTCGAATCCGCCGCAATTAAGCGGCATACCCCTTTATTTACTTACCTGTTTTAATTACCTCTTTGTCGATAAAGTTAAAATCATTATATGAAATTCTACCAATTAGGATATCCTCTGATTCTTGATACCTATCAAGAGAAAGTAACTCAAAGATAAAATTCGTCAATAATGCATTCTGAATCACAACTTGGCTTTTTACTCAAGTCCTTTGAATATGAACTAATAAGGTTAGGAAAAAATTTATGTTAGCGTCGTTCATTAAGTATTTACTACTTAATCCCAAGAGAGTCACTATTGTCAACTACCCTTTTAAAAGGGTAATGAGCACAAACAATGTAAAAAGCTAAGAGCATATACCCTATGGATTTCAAGATGCATCGCGGCGGCAAGGGAGCGAATCCCCGGGAGCATAGAGAACGATGTGACCGGGGTGAGTGAGTGCAGCCAACAAAGAGGTAACTTGAAAGATAACGGGTATATACTTAACACAACAGGCGTAATCTATTTAGTCCAATCTTTATGTCACATCAAAAATATGACCAAAAACCATCATTTTTTTCATGCCGCTGTTCAGATTTTCTCTTTATTACAAAGACGAGTAAATCAAATAGTTTAACAGAACAGCTCTTAAGCATTAGGACAAATAATTATTGAACAACTGACAACAATGAGGATGCTGATAATTTCAACTATAATCTGCAATTATTGACCATTAATAATACCTATTTTTCAGCTAAAAATAGCTGATATCAGGCACAGCAGCGAGCACAGCAACAACCTCTACTTGATCTTTCAATAAATCATTTAAATAATCTTCATCTAAAATAGTATATATAGTTATATTCCTCTCTATTTAAAGTTTCATTATTAAATAGTAAAAATTCAATTAATAAACATACGCTTTTTGACGAGAAAAGCATTATATTCTATTATATGGCTGTCCACTTAAGACATAATCGAAAAAGCAACCATTCAGATAATGATTTAAATAGGAATTTAGGAGTTACTATGTCAAACATACGAAATAAATCCACTCTTATTACACCACAATTAACCCTGATGTGGGACAAAAGCAATGAACCTTGGGGTGCCAGAGATCATCAGTCAAGATTTATTTATGCTAACCCTGCTTTCTATCAACTACTCAACCTTCCTAAAGATTTCGATATTATCGGGCTTACCATGGGTGAATTACCCTCGCCTATCGCCGAATATGCAGAAGAAGTCCACCGTCAGGATCAAAAAGCCATCCAAACTATGCAACGCATCACTTCACTGGAAACACATCGGTTTGGAGAAAATAACGTCAAACAAAGCTATATTTGTGATAAATTTCCCCTTTATGATGAGAATAATGATTGCATTGGGATCTTCTTTCATATGTATCAACCTCAAAACTTTTCTGTTTCTTACTATTATGACAGAACATCGCCATCAAACCTGGAATTTACGCCACCAAATAATCTATTGACGCAAACCGAGTGGGAGGTGCTTTTTCTAACCCTGCGATCACAGGATGAAGAGAGCATCGGTGAAGAATTAACGATGAGCACAGAAGATGTTGTTAATCATATTCAGTCAATTTACCAGAAATTTAATTTACCACCACAGATAGAATTAGCAGATTTCTGTAAGAAGAATAACTATCATCTTTATATTCCTGAACGTTTTATTACTATTGGTAGTAAGGAATTGTAAATTTATAAAACATTAATTACACGGCAGGATCTCATTATGAGAAAATTTAATAGGATAAATATTTCATCTCAAGTCATTAATACCATGCAGCAAAGTAATGAACCTTGGGGGATCAAAGATAAAAAGTCGTGCTGGATTTTTGGCAACGAGGCATGTAAATCTCTTCAAAATTTTCAAAAATCATTTGATTATGAAGGACGGTATGACAATGAATTTCCTTGGGATGGTGCTGAATTTGCAAAAGAATTTGTTATTCACGATCAAAGTGTAATGGAGAAAGACATAAGAATATGTTCACTTGAAACACATATGTTTGGAAAAGATAAATTTCTATCATCTTATTTCTGTGAAAAATATCCATTCTATAATGATGAAAACGAATGTATCGGCATCATTGCCCATGCATGGAAAGCTCAGGATTTCTCATTTACCCGTCTATTTTATGGAAAACTACCATCATCTATTCTGTTCTCTCCACCAACTGATATATTTACGCAACGGGAATGGGATGTTATTTTCCTCATGTTACATAAGTATACCAGTAAGCAAATCGGTAGGATGTTAAATATCTCCTATCGTACGGTTGAAACCCATTTCTCACGAATATATAAACGAATTGGTGTTCATTCTAGCCGTCAATTAGAAGAATATTGCCGCACGAATGACTATGACCTCTACGTGCCAGAGAGATTTGTGAACCGGGAAAGCAGAATATTTCCTTAGGCCCCAAATCACAATAAGATTTTTATTATGAAGAAGAACTATGCAATATCACCTCAGATTAGGTAATGAACTGTAGGGAGGTAAAAGATAGTTCTTCATGCTTTATTTACGGCAATCCAGCAACAAAATAATTCACTCATAATATTAATAAATTATTTGATTGCAAGAAGCCTTACTACATAATTCATTGTTTTAAATATAATAAATAGGCAACCAAAACAATAAGTCAAATAACAAGCAACAATTCATTCTGCCATAACATATAACACTAGAAAATTCTTATGAAAAACATCAATTTTATCGCTATATCCCAGAAAGCGCTAGGGAATCTCAAAGTAGAACGTTTATTTAAGCTGAAAATTTTCAAGGAGTCTTTATGAAGAACTATACGATATCACCTCAAATTATCAACACGATGGCAATCAGCAATGAGCCGTGGGGAATAAAAGATAGTTCTTCAAATTTCATTTATGGTAACTCAGCAACAAAGAAATATATTCATAACTTTAAAGCATCATTTAATTATGATGGACTTTATGATCATGAACTCCCTTGGGACGGCGCTGAATTTGCTAAGGAATTTATTATTCAAGATAGTATGGTCATGGCAAAAGAACAGAGAATATGTTCAGTTGAAACACATATATTCGGACAAGATCAAATGTTATCATCTTACTTTTGTGAAAAATTGCCTTTTTATCATGAAGATGGAAATTGTATCGGCGTCATGTATCATTGTTGGGAAGCTAAAAGCTACTCATTAGCCAGCCTACATCAATATTATAAAAAACTACCGGCATCCATTATGCTTCAACCACCAAGCGATATTTTTACGCCGCGTGAATGGGATATCATCTTTTTCTTTTTACAAAAATACACCAGACAACAAATTAGACAGATATTAAATATTGCTTATCGTACCATTGAAACCTATATGGCCCAGATATATAACAAGATAGGGATTCATTCCAGCCAACAACTGGAAGAATATTGTTTAGCGAATAATTTTCATCATTATGTACCAGAAAAATTCTTATTGTCATAGCAATTTTATTATTAAACCATTTTGTTCCTGACAATAGTATTCAATCTGGACGTACCAGAATAAATAACGGTAGCCTTGATCTATTAATAAGGCTACCGCTGAAACAGCATTATTAACGCTATTATGGCAAAACGAATTAAAATAATTTTTCTCTCTTTTTCTTATTTAAAAATTTATTTACTTCGACATCGAGATAATAGCACCAGAAATTTACAAACAAGGGAGAATGTGAAAGGGTTGAGAGGGATGGTGAGCATGTGCATTTGCGGGTAACCTATCCGACAAATGATAAGTATATCAACAACCAATATTACCGGACTTAAAAACAACATATAATCTAATAAAGCCATTAGCGATATAAATCAAGCCTCCCATTAGTGAATTATTTAAAACACTATCCCTCTCACTTCATCGCTATTCGAAAGCATCCGGTCCTCTACGAAAGGTTTTCGTTATTGCATCCCAAAACGCGATCAATTCATCTTCGGTATATGGCGTTGCAGGTAACTGGTAATTCATTAACATAATAACAACACAGATTTTTTTATCATCCAATACCATATCATTTGCAATAAAATCAAATTGATAACGCGGATTATTATCAAGAGATTGCATACCTACTGCTAATAACTCTTCCCCATGAATCCCATTTATTTCTCTTTCCCTCTTTCTTATTACCTTGCCATAGTTAATAAACCAATCCCTTTCAATCGCACTAATACGTTCAAGTAAAGTGCCTTCCCCTTTAAAGTCATTAATAATTTCAAGACTGAATGTGAAATTATCATCCTGATTTCCTTGATAGACAAACTTTATATTTTCTTTTTCATTATTATAGTCGGCAACAAAGCCATCAGGGATACAGATTCCTACCTCTATCGGAATATCACTATCCTTTCTGCCACTGATTCTGGCAATTAGCCTTTGCATTTTGTCCAGAGTTTGAGAAAACATTTTATATTGGCTTTCATTCAATCCAGATTTTATATAAAGGTTTCTTGAATAACTATATTTATCATCTGATATCTCCATAAATTTCATTTCTATAATAAAAGCAACCTCATTATCATATAAATGGGCTTCTAATATTCTGGAAAAGCCGGGTTCACTGACACTATTATTTCTATCAAAAATCACACCATATAATTTTCCCTGGAGATGATAAACTTTCTTTAAAAAGGGCAGATCTTTCGGATCGGCAGTTTTAGTCGTCCTTAATTTTTGCTCTCTTATCTCTATGCGCTGTTCAAATGCGGATAGATGCATACGCTTGGTTTCTATTTTTGCATCATCAATAAATATCTCATTGTTGATGATGTTTTCAAATGCCAAGGGAATATCAATCAGATAACGCCCGATACAACGAGTCTGCATATTGGCTAATATCTCAGTTTTCATTCTCTTTTCCTTCTCTTTTCCTTTTTAGGTTAAAACGGGATAATAATGGGCAGAGAAATATCACTGCCACAGAATATAAGTGCCTATCTTTTTTCGCATCACGGTTGAGAGCTTCATGAAAAAACGGCGTACTGAGCAGCATGCCGTTGGCGTAGCGATTGACTAGTTCAGCGGCGATAATGAATTCACGTTGTAAACTTACTTCCATTATTCTCCCTATATCAGTACGTAAATCCTTCGGTAAACTGGAACTAGCTACTTTCAAAGGAGCACCTACCGCAAAAGCCGCTGCATAACATCATGCATAAACAGGATGAGCGATTTCTGATTTTTTCTATCTTCTTAACGGGTGCTTATAAAGATCAACTCTTTTTTTCAAAAAAATACGATTTTTTAATGTCCCCCATTGTCACCACCGATATAACAGCATGTTGAACAAAATATTTAAACTTCATGACAATAACATGACATTTATTGACATCAAGATAACCCCATAGCAACATGCCCTCTTCACTGAGAAAAGCATAATCATGGCTCTCACCCATATAGCCAAATGTTTTAATCGGAATATCTGTAGTGATATTTATCCTGACAGCTATTCTGTTAACAAAGACAGTTAACGATTACGCTATTTCCTCATTTACCTCCATGGGTGGTTATCATACTTAAGGGTGTAAGAATTGTTTACACGCGTAGACAATGCTGAGAAATAGGATTTCTCCTCTAGCGTCAGGTGTCGGACTTGATAAAAAAATAAAGCACCGAAGTGATTAACATTCGGTGCCTATATTCAGCAAGATTGTCCGGCTATTATAAAAACCGTTAACCGGACAAATTGATTTTTAACTATTTTTATTTAAGTACAGCCTTTCATCCCACAATATCACTGGCATTACAGCGCCTCCGCCTCACAATTCATTGCCAACGCCCTGCTTAAGGTCTTAGCCAAAATAATTTTATTTTCACTATCTTCCATCAGGCTAAAATGATCCCCCGGAACCGAGGTTAACTGTAGCGAAGAGTCGGGAACTATCTGTTCCCAACCTAACGACGGTTCCATCGTTAACATCTGTGACGCAATATCCGTGATAAACGGGATCTGAGGATAAGGCTCCATCGCATAGAACTGATGCAGTGTTATCGCAAGGACCTTCGGCTGATAATCCTTGACCATTTGGACATAATTTCCCATATGTACCCAACGTTTGGCAATCAAGTCAGGATGCAGATTTGATGGGTATAATCTCAGTTCCTGCGCAACTGCAATAAGTTGCACTAAATTCAGTTCGTCCATTTTCTGATGCAATACGGCAATCTCTTGAGGATGCTTATCCACTGACTGCCTTGTCAATTCCGCAAGGAACTGAATTTTAGGTTGATCGGCTCGTGTCTTGAAACAGTGAGGAACCGGTGTATCAATTAGCCCCAAGAAATCAACTGTCTCTCCAGCATGCAGCAATTGCTGGGCAATAGCATAAGCCAATATACCGCCGGAAGAGTAGCCGTATATTCGATACGGACCTTCCGGTCGCACGACCTTCATAAAGGTGATCATTCTGTCCGCCAACGCTTCAATGGTTGACGCCAGCTCCTCATTGATAGACGGCCAAGGTAGCGCATAAATCGGGTAATCCGCCTGAATATGCCGAGCCAGCCCGAAAACATAGGAATAGTCATCCATGCCGCACGGTGCGAAGAATAGCGGCGGCTCGGTGCCATCCGGCCGCACCGGGATGGCGCGGCTTTGCCACTGAGATCGTGAATCCGAGGTGATCTCCGCCACTAGCTCCGCTAGCACCGGAAATTGGAACAGATTATTCAACGAGCAAATTAATCCCCGTTCCGCGGCCAGATTGATCATCCGCATGGCGAGCAGCGAGTGTCCACCCAAGGTGAAGAAATTGTCATGCCGGCCAATCCGCTCAACCCCCAGTAATTCACGCCAGATAGCCGCCAGAGCGATCTCCGTTTCCCCTTGCGGCGCTTCATAGATCTGACGAGCAAAGGCGTATTGATCGGGCACCGGCAACGCCCGGTGATCCAGCTTACCATTCGGGGTCAACGGAAAGGCGTCCAGACGCACGAAGGCTGCCGGCACCATATAATCAGGCAACAAAGCTCTTAAATGACGATGTAATTGGTTTGCCAATCCGTTATCCGCTGGCGCCGCCACATAAGCCACCAGACGTTTATCCTGACCATCGCCCAGCGCCAATACAATCGCCTCATGCACATCAGGGTACTCCATCAGCCGTGCTTCGATTTCACCCGGTTCAATGCGGAAACCACGGATTTTAATCTGTTGATCATTACGACCAACGAACACCAGATTGCCATCCGGCAGATAACGAGCCAAATCCCCAGTTCGGTACATGCGAGCATCCGGTTCATCACTGAATGGATCGGTAAGAAAACGTTCAGCCGTCAAATCAGGGCGGTTGAGATAGCCACGCGCAACACCAGCGCCGCCAATGTACAATTCTCCCACGGCCCCAAACGGCACGGGCTGGCCGAGATTATCCGAGAGATAAATACGTGTATTCGCTGTCGGGCGCCCAATAGGAATGATGGAACCCATATCACCAAATGGACAACGCCAGGTCGTGGCACACACGGTGATTTCTGTCGGGCCATAAGCATTAAACAGCGTTGCCCGATCCCGCAATGCCTGAAATAACGCGACACTGGGCGCTTCTCCACCCAATATTAAGGTGGGTTTTATCGTTATCGCCGGCAAATCAGCGCCATCCCGTAGCAGAGCCGGAGCCAAACAGGCGTGGGTTACTCCCCGTTCTTCCAGATAACGCCAAAGGCGCAGTGGGTCCTGACGAACCGCATCAACTGGGATGTCCAAGGTAGCGCCACCACACAACGCTACCATGATTTCCCAAACACTGGCATCGAAACCAAATGAGACAAATTGCAACACCCGGCTATCTACGCAAATGTCAAATTGGGTGATTTTCTCCACAATCAAATTGACCAACCCACGATGCTCAACCATCACCCCTTTCGGCATGCCGGTAGAACCCGAGGTGTAAATCACATACGCCAAATGCCGTGAGGTCAACGTTGGTACTAACGGGTTGTTGTCCGGCTGATCAGGCTGAATGGCGGGATCAAGCACCGTTAACGCGGCAAGCGCCTGCTCGTCTAGCACAACCCGGCCAACTTTATCCGCCAACACCACTGACGGCGCTGCATCGTTAAGCATATAAGCCAGCCGCTCGCCCGGATAAGCGGGATCTAAAGGAATATAAGCGCCACCCGCTTTCAGTACCGCCAGCAACGCGACCACTCTTAACGGTGAACGCGTGACACAAATCGCCACCCGGTGATCAGGTTCCACGCCGAGCTCAATTAATTGATGAGCTAGTCGGTTAGCTCGCGTATTCAGTTCGGCATAACTGAGCGTCTGCTCTTCATAGGCCAGTGCCGTAGCCGCAGGATTTTTCGCTGCTTGCTGTTCAAACAGGTAATGAATACACTGCGGGTCGGAATAGGCCGTTTGCGGGCCATTGCCGATTTGCAGTAGCAGTTTCCTTTCTATTGCCGGTAAAACTTCCAACTGCCGCGTCGGGGTTTCCGGGGCGTGTTCCAGTGCTTCCGCCAGACTTTCCAGCGCCTGTTGCATATAACCGCACAACTGCTCGGCGCCAAACGGCTGGACGATTTGCGCGGTCAGCCCCAAGGCATCGCCAAAATCTTCCACTGACAACGCAAACGGATAGTTGGTCCGCTCCTGTGCACCAAGGAATTCGACGCCACTCATGATTTCATTCGACGTTGCCGAAGCTGCATTGTGCCGATAGTTCAGTAAGGTACTAAACAGCGGCGTTCCTCCCTGTACACTGCTACAACGTTGAGCCAATGCCAGTGAGGCATATTCATGTTTCAATAATCCTGCAAGCCGGTTATGTGCTACCTGTACGCTGTCTCGCACAGGGGTATCATCCATATCCAACCGTAGCGGCAAAGTATTGATAAACAGCCCCATTCCATTTTCAGCGCCTTCCCCCGCCGACATGCGCCCAAACAAGACGGTGCCAAAGACCACTCGCTTCTGTCCGCTGGTACGCGACAATACCTGCGCCCAAGCCAGATGACACAGCGCCGCCAGACTGACACCCAATCGCCGCGCCTGACCACGTAAACGGTCATTTAGCTCAGGCGTCAACATTCGGTGCGATTCGGTCATCCGCGAACCATCATGGCGAACCTCCGCCAATCCAAACGGTAATGTTGGTTCATCGATCTCAGCCAACATCTCAGTAAAGAAACGCGTATGTTCTGCCTGACTCATCCCTAACCGGGACTGCGCCACCAGATTGCGGAATGGCGCCGGAGCGGGCAAACGGCTTTCCTGCCCGTCAAGGTATGCCTGAACTTCGTGACTCATCACATCCAGTGCGGTATGGTCGCCAATCAAATGATGCATTAGTTGCAACACAATCCAGCGGCCATCACCCTCCTGTGCTACCACAAAGCGCAATAGCGGCGCCTGCCCCAAATCGAGGCGATATTGACGTGGGTTAAAACGTTGCGCTAATTGGTCGCTGATCGGCCCATCAGCCGGATCTAATGTCAATTCCGTCACCGACAACCGCACCTGACGGCAGACAACCTGTGCCGGCACGGATAATCCTTGCCAGATAAAGGCAGTCCGCAGAATGTCATGACGATTAATCACCTGCTGAACCGCCGCCAGATAACGATCTAACAGCTTCCGATCAGCAAAGGCCATTTGACCAGCCAACAGATAAGGATCGCCTTCGTCTGCCAGTAAATGGTGGAACAAGATCCCATCCTGTAACGGCGACAGGGCATAGATATCCTGGATATTGGTTACCCCTCCTGGCACCTGCTCGACGATGCAGTCAATATCCGCCTGAATCAAATCAATCAGCGGTAACATCATCGGCGTCAGCACCGTGGTTGTCGGGGTGATGACGTTAGGTGGCACTATCACAGCGAAATGTCGTCCCAGCGTTTGGGCCAAATCTGATAGCACTGGCGATTGGAACAGATCACTCGCCATCAATGTCAATCCCAAGTGACGCAAGCGTTCAATCATCCGTATCGCGAGCAACGAATGACCGCCTAGGGCAAAAAAACTGTCATGCCGACTAACCTGCTCAATCTCCAGTAATTCACACCAAATCGCCGCCAGTGCTATTTCTGTTTCTTCCTGAGGCGCGACATAAACTTGGTGGACAAAAGCTTCATTGTCCGGCGTCGGCAATGCTCGGCGATCCAATTTACCATTCGGGGTCAATGGAAATGCATCCAAACGCACAAAGGCCGCTGGCACCATATAATCAGGCAAAACAGCTCTCAAATGGGCATGCAGGCTATCCACCAACCCACCATTCTCTTCCGCTACCACATAGGCAACCAGCCGTTTATCCTGCTCCCCTAGAGCCAACACCGCCACCTCATGCACCGTTGGGTATTCTGCCAACCGAGCTTCAATTTCACCCAGTTCAATTCGGAAACCGCGGATTTTAACCTGCTGATCATTGCGACCTAGGTATTCCAGATTGCCGTCCGGCAGATAACGCGCCAAATCCCCGGTACGGTACAGGCGGGCATCTGGGTTATTACTGAACGGATCGATAAGGAAACGTTCAGCGGTCAATTCAGGCCGATTAAGATAACCACAGGCTACCCCATCTCCCCCCACATAAATCTCTCCGGTCACTCCCAACGGCACCGGCTGACCGTACCCATCCAACAGATAAACTCGCGAGTTGGCTACTGGTCGGCCAATCGGGATACTGGTCATTCCCGGTACTACTGCATTGATATGGTATGTTGTCGTAAAGGTGGTACCTTCACTTGGCCCATAGCCATTTAATAACTGCCGTGGTGGGCTTGTGCGCAGAACCTTGTCGATGACATGAGGATCAAGGGCATCTCCGCCAACAATCAGGAGCTTTATCTGCGGCAAAACCGGAGACAGCTCCGCCGCTAGTTGGTTAAACAATCCGACACTCAACCACAGAATAGTTATTCGTTGAATCTGTAGAACTTGTACAAACTCTAGCGGCGTCAGCAAAGTAGCGTGATCGACAACCACTAACGCGCCACCATTGAGTAACGGTGCCCAAACTTCAAATGTGCTGGCATCAAAAGCCGGATTAGCAGCAAAGGCCACCCGATCATCCGACCCAATTTCAGTATATCCATTATTGATAACTAGCCGGACTACCGCACGATGCGGCACCAAGACTCCTTTAGGTATCCCGGTAGAACCAGAAGTGTACATGATATACGCTAACTCAGCGCTGGAACACGGTAAATCAAGGTTGGAGCCCCCCTCCTCTCCATCAGTGCCTAATTCACCCGAGAGACGAAGCAGCGGAACAGCCAGATTATCCGGAATATCAGTCTGTATATTGGTCAACAGCAATCTGGCGGAACAATCACTTATCAGCCAGTTTTTCCGCTCATCCGGCACACTAGGATCAATCGGCACATAAACAGCACCGGCTTTAAGAATCGCCAATTGGGCCACTACTAGTTCTATCGAGCGCGCTAACAGAAGCACAACATGATCACCGGGGTAAACCCCTTGTTCGATTAGCTGACGAGCTAGCTGGTTGGCGCGGATATTCAGCTCTTTATAGCTCAGGCTTTTATCTCCCTCTATCAGTGCCGTCAACTCCGGAGTTTTCTCCACCTGTTGCTCAAACAACTGATGAATACATACCTGAGTAGGATATGGTTCTTCGGTCTTATTCCAATTCTCCAGCAATAACTCCCGTTCAGCGGATGACAAAATATCGATAGCCGTAACAGGTTGTTGAGGCTGCTCCACCATTGCCCGCAATATAGCCTGCAAATAACCCGCCTGTCTTTCGATGGTTTCATGGTCGAACAAGGCAGAAGAATAACGGAATTCCCCAACAATCTTGCCCGCCTTCTCCGTTAATTCCAGTTGCAGATCGAATTTCGCTATATCGTATCCCTGATCGAAGGACGTTACCGCCAATCCTGGTAATTTCCACTCCGTTGTTTCACTCTCCTGCCAAGCAAACATTACCTGGAATAGTGGAGTATGTTCCGGTCTGCGCGGCGGTTGAACAATTTCCACCACCTGCTCAAAAGGTAGGTCCTGATGTTCCTGCGCTTCCAGCGTCGTCTGCCGTACGCGTCGCAACAATGTGTTCACATCCGGCAGGCCGGATAAATCGATACGCAACGCCAGTGTGTTGACAAAGAAACCCATCAGCGGCTCAATTTCCCGCCGGTTGCGGTTGGCGCTCGGTATACCAATTACCACATCATCCTGCCTAGATAAGCGTGATAGCAACGCAGCCCAAGCCGTCATCAAAGTCATAAACAGGGTGGCGCCGTGCTGTTGTCCCAGATGTTTTAGAGCTTGTACCAGATCGGCATCAATGTGCACGGCTACCCGACCGCCGAGAAATGATTGCAGGGGAGGGCGTGGCCGATCTGTCGGCAACTCAAGTAACACCGGCGCATCCGCCAACGTACGACGCCAGTAATCACTCTGTGCCTGTATTTCTTCGCCGGAAAACACCTGCTGCTGCCATGCCGCATAATCAGGATATTGAATGGTCAAAGGCGGCAATGGATCAGGTTGTTGATTCAGACAAGCGGTATAAAGAATCTCCAGTTCCGATTTAAGTACCCTTAAAGACCACCCGTCAGAGACAATATGATGTTGGGTCAACAGGAAGAGATAATCTTCTTCAGCCAGTTGGATCACGGCGCAACGGATTAAGGGACCACGGGCAAGATCAAACGGCGTTTCGGCTTCCTGTGCACACAGAAGCTTAAGTTGCTCATCCACCTCTGGAGCTTTACGCAAATCATATTTTTTCACCGGTAGACCAAATTCCGCCGGCAATAGTTCAACTTGAAGCTGACCACCCACGGTAATAAAGACAGAACGTAACGCCTCATGACGGGTAAACAAATGATTCAGTGCCTGCTGCCAAGCAGAGAAGTTAAGCCGACCACGTAAACGCAGGGCTGTCGGAATATGATAGGTTTCACTGACACCGTCAAATTGCGCCAGAAACCACAGACGCTGTTGACCAAACGATAAGGGCAAGACACTATCTCGAGATATTGGCTTAATCTCAGACAATGTATCACTGCCCGCATTATGTTGTGCGCAGATCTTTCCGGCAAACGCAGACAGTGACGGAGATGTAAACAAAGCGGCCAACGGCAATTCGACACCGAAAGCGGCTATCCGATTCATCATCCGTACCGCTAACAATGAATGTCCGCCCAACGCAAAGAAGTTGTCATGTCGACTTACCTGCTTAATACCCAGTAGCTCGCGCCAGATAGCCGCCACTGCAATTTCCATTTCTCCCTGTGGCGCAACATAAATTTGGCGGGCAAAGGCATCTTCCCCCGGCACCGGTAATGCCCGATGATCCAATTTACCGTTTGGCGTTAGCGGGAATTCATCCAGACGCACAAAAGCCGCGGGCACCATATAATCAGGCAACCGCGCACTTAAGTGTTCACGCAAGTGAGTAGGCAATTCGTTATCCGGCTCTGCCAGCACATAAGCGACTAACTGCTTGTCTTGCCCTTCGCCTAACGCCAATACTACCGCTTCGCGTACTGTCAGATACTTCACCAAACAGGCTTCAATTTCCCCCGGTTCAATCCGAAAACCCCGGATTTTAACTTGTTGATCGTTGCGGCCAAGGAATTCCAGGTTGCCATCCGGCAGGTAGCGGGCCAAATCCCCGGTTCGGTACATCCGCGCACCCGGCGCATCACTAAATGGATCAATTAGAAAGCGTTCAGCGGTCAATTCAGGGCGATTGAGATAACCGCAGGCCACCCCGTCGCCTCCAACATAAATCTCGCCCACCCTTCCCAATGACACTGGCTGACCCTGCTCATCCAGCAAGTAAACCCGCGTGTTAGCAATTGGTCGACCAATGGGAATACTGGTTGTTCCCGTGGGCAAGGCTTCAATCCGGTATGTGGTGGTAAAGGTGGTGCCCTCGGTCGGACCATAGGCATTCAATAATCGTTGAGGAGGATTCTTACGTAAAACTTGGGCAATCACATAGGGATCAAGCACATCACCGCCGACAATAAGATTTTTCATCTGCGGCAAAACTGGAGACAACCCCGCCGCCAGCCGGTTAAACAGGCCGACGCTTAACCATAAGATATTAATTTGATAACGGTCTAATGCCTGTACAAATTCCGGTGGCGTCAACAAAGTCGTGTGGTCGATAACCACCAGTGCCGCACCATTGAGCAAAGGGGCCCAAACTTCAAAGGTGCTGGCATCGAAAGCCGGGTTAGCCGCGAAAGCAACCCGATCATTGGGTTCAATTTCAACGTAGCCATTATTAATAACGAGTCGGACCACAGCACGGTGAGGCACGATCACCCCTTTAGAGGCACCCGTCGAGCCAGAGGTGTACATAATATACGCTGGCGCGGTACTGGAACAAAGTAAGCCAAGATTAAAGCTCTCCTCCTCCTTACTCACATCTGTCTCATCAGAGAGACGAATTAGCGGGACAGCCAGATTATCTGGGATATTCGCCTGTGCGCCGGTGAGCAACAATTTGGCTAAACAATCGTTTATCAACCCATTTCTTCTCTCGTCCGGCACGCTGGTATCGATAGGGACATAAACTGCACTCGCCTTAAGAATAGCCAATTGAGCCACCACCAATTCGATAGATCGCTCTAACAGGATTGCCACATGATCATTCGGGCCAATTCCCTGTTTAATCAGTTGATGAGCCAGTCGGTTAGCACGAGCATTCAATTCCGCATAATTGAGGCTCTTATCTCCCGATATGAGTGCCGTCACTGTCGGGGTTTTCTCCGCCTGTTGTTCAATCAATTGATGGATACAGAGTTGTTCTGGATAGGGGGTTTCAGTCGCATTCCAAGTTTCCAATAATAATGTGCGTTCCGATGCGGGCAAAACGTTTAAAGCCCGTACCGGTGTTTCCGGCGCCAGTTCAAGGGCATCCGCCAAGCTTTCCAGCGCCTGTTGCATATAACCGCATACTCGTTCTGAATCAAATGGTTGTACTACCTGAGCTGTCAGCCCCAGTGTGGCGCCGCCATCCTCCACCGACAGCACAAACGGGTAGTTGGTCCGCTCCTGTTCGCCGAGAAATTCAATACCTGGCACCATCTCATGCGGGACCATCGGTTGCTCATTATGCCGGTAGTTCAGTAGAGCACTAAAAAGCGGCGTTCCTCCCTGTACCCCACTGCAACGCTGAGCTAGCGCCAGTGAAGCATGTTCATAATCCAGCAGTCCAGCCAATCGGGCATGTGCCACCCTGACGCTATCCTGTACCGGGGTATCATCGATATCCAGCCGTAGTGGTAAGGCATTAATAAATAGCCCCATGCCGCTGTCAGCCCCTTCCCCCGCCGCCATACGTCCAAACAGCACAGTGCCGAACACCACTTTCTCTTGTCCGCTGGTCCGCGACAACACCTGTGCCCAAGCCAGATGACACAAAGTTGCCAGACTGACACCCAGACGTCTCGCTTGCGTACGCAGTCGGTCATTCAGCGTAGGAGACAGCATCCGGTGCGCCTGTATGACCTGAGAACCATCACGATGCACCTCAGTCAACCCAAACGGTAACGTCGGTTCATCCACCTTCGCCAACATGTCGGTAAAGAATCGGTGATGTTCTGTCTGGTCAACTTCCTGCCGGGCCTGAGCTACTAGATTGCGGAAAGGGACCGGTGCCGGTAAGTTATCGCCCTGTCCGTCAAGATAGGCCCGAACTTCACGGTTCATGACTTCCAGCGTGGTATGGTCGCCAATCAGGTGATGCTGTAATTGCAATACATACCAGCGGCCATCTGCTTCCTGTGCTATCACAAAGCGTAACAACGGTGCCTGACTTAGATCGAGACGGTATTGCCGTGGATCAAAACGTTGCGCCAATTGGTCACTGACCGGCCCGTCAGCCGGGTTCAGCGTCAGTTCAGTTACTGACAATGGGGCCTGACGCCAAACCACCTGCGCCGGAACGGATAACCCTTGCCAGATAAAAGCGGTACGCAAAATATCATGACGGTCAACCACCTGTTGTACCGCAAATAAATAGCGGTCTAGCAAACCACGGTCAGCAAAGATCATTGGATAGGCCAGCAAGTAAGGATCACCTTCTTTCGCCAGTAGATGGTGAAACAAGATACCGTCCTGCAACGGTGACAGCGCATAAATATCCTGAATATTGACCACTCCACCCGGTACCTGCTCGACGATGTAATCAATATCAGACTGAGTCAAATTAATTAACGGCAACATCGCTGGCGTCAATTCAATGGTCGCCGGGGTAATGACATTTAGCGGCACTGTCACAATCTGATGCTGCCCCAATGTTTGGGCCAACTCCGCCAGTATTGGCAATTGAAACAGGTCGCGGGCAGCCAATGTCAACCCTAAATGGCGTAGCTGTTCAATCATGCGCACGCCAAGCAGTGAATGGCCGCCCAAGGCAAAGAAGCTGTCATACCGACTTATCTGCTCAATACCCAGTAACTCACGCCAGATAGTAGCCAATGCAATTTCCCGCTCCCCTTGCGGTGCGGCGTAAACCTGACGAGCAAAGGCGTCTTCCCCCGGTGCCGGTAACGCCCGACGATCCAGTTTGCCATTAGGAGTTAACGGGAATTCATCCAACCGCACAAAGGCCACCGGCACCATATAATCAGGCAACCGCGCACTTAGGTGTTCACGCAAGTGGGTAGGCAATTCGTTATCCGACTCTGCCAACACATAAGCAACTAACTGCTTGTCCTGCCCCTCACCTAACGCCAATACCACCGCTTCACGTACTGCAGAATACTCCACCAATCGGGCTTCAATTTCTCCCGGTTCAATTCGGAACCCGCGGATTTTCACCTGCTGATCGTTGCGGCCCAAAAATTCCAGATTGCCATCCGGCAGGTAGCGAGCTAAATCGCCGGTCCGGTACATCCGCGCATCCGGTGCATCACTAAATGGATCAACCAAAAAGCGTTCAGCGGTCAATTCAGGGCGATTCAGATAACCACAGGCCACCCCGTCGCCGCCAACATAAATCTCGCCCGTTTTCCCCAATGGCACGGGCTGGCCCTGCTCATCAAGTAAGTAAACCCGCGTATTGGCAATGGGTCGACCAATAGGAATGTTGGTTGTTCCTGGGGATAACGTTTCAATCCGGTATGTGGTGGTAAAGGTGGTGCCCTCGGTCGGCCCATAGGCATTCAATAACTGCTGAGGCGGGTTCTTGCGTAAAACCTGGGAAATCACATGGGAGTCAAGAATATCGCCGCCGATAATCAGGTTTTTCAACTGAGGCAAAACTGGGGACAACTCCGCCGCCAGCCGGTTAAACAGGCCGACGCTTAACCATAAAATATTAATTTGATAACGGTCTAATGCCTGTACAAATTCCGGCGGCGTCAACAAAGTGGTGTGGTCGATAACCACCAATGCCCCGCCATTGAGTAAAGGTGCCCACACTTCAAAAGTACTGGCATCGAAAGCCGGGTTAGCCGCGAAAGCAACCCGATCATTGGGTTCAATTTCAACATAGCCATTATTAATAACGAGTCGGACCACAGCGCGGTGAGGCACGATCACCCCTTTTGGGGTGCCAGTCGAGCCGGAGGTGTACATGATATATGCTGGCGCAGTACCAGAATAAAGTAAGTCAGGATTAAAGCCCTCTTCCGCTTTGCTCACCTCTGTCTCATCAGAGAGACGAATTAGCGGAACATCCAGATCTGCCGGGATATCCGTTTGTGCGCTGGTGAGCAACAATTTGGCTAAGCAATCGTTTAGCAGCCAATTTTTTCTTTCGTCCGGTACACCGGGATCGATAGGGACATAAACCGCCCCCGCTTTGAGAATAGCCAATTGAGCCACAACTAATTCGATGGATCGCTCTAACAGGATTGCCACATGGTCATTCGGGCAAACCCCTTGTTTAATCAGTTGATGAGTCAGTCGGTTAGCGCGAGTATTCAACTCCGTATAACTTAGGGTCTTATCATTTGCGATTAGCGCCGTCGCTGTCGGGGTTTTCTCCACTTGTCGTTCAAACAACTGATGGATACCTAACTGGTCAGGATAGACGGTTTCAGTGGTATTCCAAGTTTCCAACAGCAGTGTACGTTCAGCCTCTGACAACAAATTAAGTTTCTGAACAGAGATGTCATCACCAACCTTGTCTGACGGTACTTGCACTAATCCAGCGTCAAAGATAATTTCCTTTTTAGCTATGCTATCTTTCATCTACTTACTACCTCAACGAATCTGTTAGTTATTTGAAAACTGTCATTCTCAACAGTCATCACAAATGTTTTGCCCTTATTTCTTCCCTCCAAGAAATAAAAACGGGCACACACCAGGCATCAATTAAAATCCTCAGACAGCACATTCTCTTGGACGCCGGAGGTAATATCCCGGTTAATAGCCGCATAATTATCAATTCTTCGACAATTATTTTCCTGATAACGGAATAAACGATTCACCAAGTGAACCGGCAAAAGATATTCCATTTTTGTTCCTGTCTTTTTAATAATCGCCTTTGATTTTGTGCAATTTTTTATTGGCCTACACTGAATTTCACAACTAAATAAAAATGGATTTATTGAATATATTTACTGGCATAAATGCTAAATCCCTGCTGTATTTTGTCTATTTTGAATTAATATCATATGTAAATTATTTCACAAATAATTAAGTAATTAGCAAAACAAACTAAACCTCCTGTTCCCCAATTAACACCGAATTTACTTTGATAACTCTTTGAAAAATGGACCTATCCATTCCAATAGGAAACAGATTTCACCATAAAAAACATTATTTATCAATTGGTTAAACTGATTAATGTATATTTATACACATAAAAATTATCAACTGGTCTGATTACATATTATTTTATAATAATCAAATTATACAACTAATGTAAACGTTAATTACATTTAACACCGATATGAAACAATTTCAAACTAAAACTAACTTCCACATATATTGTTTTGTCATAATGAAATAATACGAACAACGTATGCATTAATCACATTTAATATCATTAGTAAATAATTTTAAATTAAAAATAGATTATTTTAAAATAAAAAAATAACACAATTAATTACTTATTCAAATGTATTTTACTTATCATATAATAAAAAAATGTTCGATTAGGAATTCCAATGAATAGTTAAATAAGTTCATCCCGATATGGTTTCCCCTAAAATCATTTTGTCCGCAAATTTAATATCACCATTAATATCAAATTTATTTCTAAAAATATTGCCAACACATCCAGATCCCGGGTATTGATAATGTTTATTACAATATCTATCGCCAATTTGAGAGGGAACCGATTGGTTAAAAGAATTTGACGTCAATCAGGGGAAAGGAAAATGCATATTGGCAGGCACAACATAAACAGCATAGCAAAATTACACGCCCAGACGTTCAAAGTGACTAAACGAATAACCGCATCCAGTCAGATGCGGTTGTGTTGTTGCGTTATGAAAGTGTTATGAAAGGATGAAATCAGACTCTGTCAGCGGCTCTCCAACGATCTTCACCCCAAAACCATCTTGAGATAATTCTCCCCCCATATTAATAACGAAATCATTTACCTTGTTAACGCTATCATAGCTGATCACTGCTTCCCCAATAGCGCCAGTGAATTCCTCGACAAACTTAATAGTGCCTTTTCCTGCTTCACCCAGATCGAACAATGACACATCAATCTTGTCCTCACCGGAAACAAAGTCATGGATCCAATCACGCTCAAGAAAAGGTGATTCCTTGGCGTTCAAGTAGACAAATGTATCTTTGCCTTCCCCACCCCAAAGATGATCTGCTCCCAGCCCACCGTAGATAATGTCATCACCGGTACCACCCTTCAAAGTATTATTGGCATCATTCCCTATCAGAATGTCATTACCACTGCCACCAATCGCATTTTCAATCGTGACACCACGGGCGATTGAGACGTTGCCTTTCAAACCACCAACATCCGAGAAAGAGGCTTCATTCAAGTTAATGCGTTGATCTTGAGTAAAACCAGAGAAATCAAAGGTATCATTGCCACCCGCATCCCAAGCAGTAAACACGAGTTTGCTCTTTGCATCTTTTGCAGTAAAGAAATCGCGATCTGTGTTGGAATTAAAACCATATACCGTATCATCGGTACGAGTAGTATTATTTACGCCATACACCGACTGAATGGCAGAAATATCGTTAAGTAATGGCGCGGCAGAATAAATACCTTTAAAATCTTGCCCTGTATTTTTTTCACTGAAATAACCCATGACGGTATAAGCACTACTATCTTCAAAATAGGTAGCGCTTTTCTTGTAAGTCGGCATTACCTTATCAGATGCATCATAATCAGCCGGATGATCCAACCCCAGTGTATGGCCGATCTCATGAGTAAATGTATGGCGGCCATAACCATTCACTCCAATATCATTTTTTAAGAAAGTACGGCTTTCCGCGTTATACCAAGTTCCTACTTGTTTCAAACCTGGATTCGGCATCTCAGCAAACGCATAATCATCTGTTAAACTAAAATCAAAGAAACCAAAAGTGATATTCGCTTCCTTGATATCATAGGTTTCGGTGAATTTAATATTCGCGACATCAGCCCAAGATTGAATTGACAGCTTTGCAGCAGCTTTTTGTTCTTCATTAAATGCTGAAAATCCAGAAATAATCCACGGCATATCATCTGGTTCACTCTCCAGGAAGTTATACGTTAATTGGAAAGTTTCAGATTTGTCATCACTCTGATGCCCCCAACGGTAATCACTGCGGATTAATTCTTTCGCCGCATCTTTACTGGGCTCATGCCGAACGACAATATTAGGATCTTTACCTGGAATATAAGCCTGTAGCCAGGTCAATACCTCGTTTACCTTTGCTGAACCACTAACTTCTTCCAAATATGAAACTTTCCTCTTTACAGACATATATTTCTCCATAAGTTCAAAGCTTAGATATATACCCGTTATCCTTCAAGTTGCCTCTTTGTTGGCTGCACTCGCTCACCCCGGTCATATAGTTACCTATGCTCCCGGGGATTCACTCCCTTGCCGTCGTGATTCATCTTGAAATCCATAGGGTATAAAACCTTTCTATTTAATTAAACACCTGTCAATAAAACCTATAAACAATGGGCTATCCCGGCCACGCAATTAAAAACTCCTGCCCATAAAAGTAACACTAAAGTTAATTACGTAAAAAAAAATTAACATATTTTTTTAATATAAACGTGATAAAAATAGCATAAAACAAATAAACAATTGTTTTATATAACATAGCTATTTAAGACAAAAAATATTGCTAATTTCTCATCAGTATTTTATTTCAATACTATTACCTATTTAACTATCCATATAGTGAAATTAAAAATTTTTATAAAATCATTATGAATAATTTTATAAAGTAACTATTCAAATAGAACACAAAAACAAATAAATTTAAAATGAAAAATTTATTCCATAGTGACTGAATGCGCTTGAAAATAGAGAAAAAATAAAAATAAAAATAAAAATAAAAATAAAAATAAAAATCAACAAGTTAATATTAATAACAAATAACAAGCCAGTGAAATAAATAAAAAAATATATATTACCAGATAATGAATACTTTATCCGTTCTATAAATTTATTTCTGTGATAATTAAATTAAATTTATTTAAAAAATAGAAATATTAATTATGAATGATTTCATTGACTTAAAAAACAAGAGTTAATATATAATGGAGACACTGAATTATTTATAGGTTATTAGGATTTTAGTTTATTCGCCTCACAATTATCTTTGTCATTTAACTTATTATTCTTTATCTTTATAAAAAATATCTTTATTTTATATTGCCATTTTTGTTTTCATTTTATTATCTGCAATCACCGATTTAACATTGGCTCACTATATATATGAAATAAAACTGGATTACAATTATCATTTTCTTATTTTTAATTTATTGTATCTATTTGAGTTAAAAGAATATTTATAAAGTAATAATTAAAATTAAATTATTTTTCAAACAACCATCAATAAAAATAATTAAAATTTTTGTACCTAATATTTATTCACAAAAAAATACGGCAGTCAAAACTACCACGATATGGTGAATTATTACAAAAAAATTGAGAAATTAAACCATGCATTTATTAAAGTCCAAGCCCTATATTTTACCAGGCTCAGACTCTTTAATTTTTACTTGATTCAGTAATGGTTGTGGTAATAAATAGGAGACTTCAATTCTACCGACAACTATATTATCACCCGATAAACAGTCACTTATTCATAACCGGAATGCTTCCACGTAACCAACTGCCTAATTTACGCTGGTAAAATGGCTGCGTATGCTGAATCAAATAATGGCTGATGCCACTCTCTTTTTCATCAACCAAACAGAAGTCAATCGGCTCTTCTTCCGATGTGTATTCACAAGCAATAGTGCCCGCTTCATGGATCAGTTGTTCAATTTCGTCTGCGGTGCCATTTATTTCCAGTCCAATTAATAAATTGGGGTTTTCATCCACATTTTTATCATGAACTTGTATGATAAAAGCACGGCGAACAGGTTTACGTTGGCTAAATAAACTGACCAAAGCTTCAATGAGCTGCGAAGGATATTCTTCCGGTTGGCTAAGCGTTATTTTACTACCACTTGGAACATCAATCTCAACCGAAATTAATTCACTTAATGAACCCATACAAATCTCCAATCAGTTTTTTAGATAAAATAAATTTATTTCGCCTTCGCCAACAGCAAATTAGCAATCGAACGAACCCCATAACCTGTTGCACCAGCGGACCAATGTTCTACCGCAGATTTACGATAAGTTGCCGAGCAATCAATGTGAATCCAACCTTTTTGGTATTCTTCCACAAAATGAGACAGGAAAGCCGCCGCAGTACTGGCACCCGCAGCATGTGATGGTGCAGCAACGTTGTTCAAATCAGCAAAATTCGATGGCAGTTGGCTACGATGGAATTCAGCCAATGGTAAACGCCAGAATAGTTCATTCTCAGATGCAGCCGCCGCCAACAGATCAGCCGCCAGTTTGTCATCAAAGCTGAGTACAGAGTGGTAGTCATTACCCACAGCCGTTTTCGCCGCACCGGTCAAGGTTGCCGCATCAATGATTAACTTCGCTTTTTCTCTGCTGGCATCAATTAAACCATCAGCCAACACCAGACGACCTTCCGCATCCGTATTCATCACTTCAACAGATTTGCCATTGCGGTAACGAATAATATCACCCAGTTTAAAGGCGTTACCACTGACCATGTTATCCGCTATGCAGAGGAACAGTTTAACCCGTTGTTTCAAGCCACGACTGATTGCCAGCGCCAATGCACCTGTCAGAGTTGCTGCTCCCCCCATATCCGATTTCATGGAATCCATAAAGGAAGATTGTTTCAGGCTGTAGCCGCCAGTATCAAATGTGACGCCTTTACCTACCAGGCAGGCAAATACCGGCGCTTGTGGGTTGTCAGTTGGGTTGTAATCCAACGCCAATAAGATCGGATCACGAGAAGAACCACGGCCAACGGTGTGAATACCCATATAGCCCTGTTCACGTAAATCTTCGCCTTTAATAATGCGATAACTTACTGACTCACCAGCCATACCACACATCAGATCAATCGCACGCTTCGCCAATTGTTCCGGCCCAAGCTCTTCCGCTGACATATTGATGGTGTCACGCACCCAATCAATAATTTTAATTCTGCTTTCCAGCTCCTGTTTTTCAGCCGCGGGCAATTGAGGCCATTCGATAGAGCGATTACCTTTTGGCGCACGGAACCCTTGCCAGAAAGCCCAACTTTTCTCCAAGTCCCAACCTTCGCCAACCAGAGCCACATGACGAATTCCCTGCCCGTCAATTTTACGCCCGGCACGTTGAACCACCCCTAATTTACCTTTACCAACCAGGTGAATCATCACCCCTTGCTCACTGGAACTAATCAGCGCTTTTTCACCCCAGCAAGCTGCTGCTGGTTCATAAGACAGTGTTATTGGCATGATTTGTTTGGTCATTCTTTTCTCACCTCTTATTATTACCGCTTAATGGCAGTAAGGAGCTTACTCAAGCTTCTACCTACATAATTCTTCGCCTGCCCGATATTCATCCTACAAAAAAACCGGCCAAAGCCAGTTTTTCAGAAGTTCAGCCTAACTTAAAACGATGACAGATAAATAACAAATTAATGCTATTTGTTATTCAAACTCATCCAACCAAACGAGAAGGATCGCTTCTAAAATCTTTTCATTGGATTTCTCAGGCACATCATCAAAATCGTCCAGCTCGCAAATCCACTGATGCATATCAGTAAAGCGAACCGTTTTTGGATCCACCTCTGGAAATTTGTCATATAGCGCTTCACCGATCTCACGGCTATTGGACCATTTCAGGCTCATTTATTTTTCTCCTGCCAATCAGTGCTCACGGGCATGGTTAATGGTGTATTTTGGAATTTCTACCACCAAATCTTCGTCAGAAACTTTAGCCTGACAACTCAGACGACTTTCCGGCTCTAGCCCCCAAGCTTTATCCAGCATGTCATCTTCCAGTTCAGAGCTCTCTTCCAGTGAATCGAAACCTTCACGAACGATACAATGGCAAGTTGTGCAAGCACAGGATTTTTCACAAGCATGCTCAATTTCAATCCCATTGCGCAATGCAACATTCAGAATGGATTCCCCCTCTTTGGCTTCCAGAACTGCGCCATCAGGGCAAAGATCGTTATGAGGTAAAAATACAATTTTCGGCATAATTAAATCTCGTCCACAGAATGGCCCGCCAACGCCCGACGAATAGATGAATCCATCCGGTGTGCAGCGAATTCCTGCGTTTGCTTATCCAGTTGTTTAATTGCGTTTTCAATAATTTCAGGATCATTGCCCTGAACGCTTTTTATAAGTATTTCTACGGCAGCATCAATTGCCGCCTGTTCTTGTTCACTCAGTAGATCGGCATCTTTTTCTAACGCACCGGTGACACTTTCCAGTACCCGTGCCGCTTCAACTTTTTGTTCTGCCAGTTGGCGCGCATTGATATCTTCCTGAGCATTCGCCATAGAGTCTTTTATCATGCGAGCAATTTCTTCATCAGATAAGCCATAGGAAGGCTTTACCTGAATAGAAGCTTCGACGCCAGTGGATTTCTCCAACGCACTGACACTCAACAAGCCATCAGCATCGACCTGGAAAGTAACCCGGATATGGGCCCCACCAGCCGGTAATGGCGGAATACCACGTAGAGTAAAACGGGCCAGTGAACGGCAATCACTTACCAATTCTCTTTCCCCTTGCACTACATGAATACTCATTGCACTCTGGCCGTCTTTGAAGGTGGTGAATTCCTGCGCTTTGGCAACCGGAATGGTCGTGTTACGTGGGATAACTTTTTCAACCAAACCTCCCATCGTTTCCAGCCCAAGTGAAAGCGGAATCACATCCAACAACAACATGTCGCTATCTGGCTTGTTACCCACCAGAATATCCGCCTGAATCGAAGCCCCCACAGCCACCACTTTATCTGGATCAATGGAAGTCAGCGGTTCGCGGCCAAAAAATTCACCAACCCTATGACGAACCAGCGGTACACGGGTTGAACCACCCACCATAACCACCTGTAAAACTTCATCCGCAGAGACTTCTGCATCTTTCAATGCCCGGCGACTTGCCAGTAAAGTCCGTTTTATCAATGGTGTTATCAGGGCTTCAAATTCGCAACGGGTGATTTTACCCTGCCAACCGGCAATGTTTATCTCTGCAATATCAGCATCACTCAAGGCGATTTTTACCTGAGTAGCCATATCCAATAGCTGACGTTGCAGACTATGGTCATCTCGATTATCAATCCCTGCCTGTTCACGTATCCAGTCAGCCAGTATCAAATCGAAATCATCACCACCCAGTGCGGTGTCACCACCGGTTGCCAGCACTTCAAAGACACCACGGCTTAGCCGAAGAATAGAAATGTCAAATGTACCGCCGCCTAAATCATAAACCGCAATCACACCTTCTTGACCAGAATCCAGTCCATAAGCAATCGCAGCCGCAGTCGGTTCATTAAGTAAGCGCAAAACATGTAACCCGGCTAAACGCGCCGCATCTTTTGTTCCCTGACGCTGTGCATCATCAAAGTAGGCAGGAACCGTGATCACAACACCGTCAAGCTTACCATCCAGTGTTTCTTCTGCACGCTGCGCCAGCGATTTAAGAATTTCAGAAGAAACCTGAATAGGATCGACCAAACCTGTTGAGGTGTTGATTAACGGCAACCCGTTTTCACTCGCTTGAAATTGATAAGGAAGATTTGGATAACGTTGCTGAATGTCAGCCAGAGAGCGTCCCATCATACGTTTTACTGAGCTGATGGTATTCGCAGGATCACACGCAGCCTGTTGACGGGCCCGCCAACCAATTTCAGGGCCCTTTTCATGGTAGCGAACAACCGAAGGAAGCAGGTCACGATCTTCACTATCCATCAATGTTTCCGCTTGCCCACTGCGAACAGTGGCAACTAATGAATGTGTCGTGCCTAAATCAATACCGACAGCTAAACGACGTTGATGTGGTGCAGCGGATAAACCCGGCTCGCTAATTTGTAATAAAGCCATATACGCCTTCCTTAAAAGTCGTCCAATAAACGTTCTTCTAGTTGCTCAACATGCTGTTGCAATTTATCCAAAAAACGTAATTTACGCACCGTATCGGCTGCTTGCTCCCACTGCTGTTCATCCAATTGCTGCACCATTAACTGATTACGGGTTTTAATCATCCCATTCAGGCGAGCGGCAAAATCAGCCAATGCCACTTCTGCATTGGTTTCACTGGCAATACATTCCAATTCTTCCCGCAACATAAGCTGTTCCATCAGGAAAGCATTGTCATTCATAGTGTGCTGTTCATTGGCTAAATCAAAACCATGCAGAGAGAGCATATATTCAGCGCGTTTCAGTGGATGTTTAAGCGTTTGATAACCATCATTGATAGTCACTGCCTGCTGCAATGCCAGCATTTTTTCACGCTCTGGCTGACTAGCAAAGCGATCCGGATGAAACTGACGCTGCAATTCTTGATAACAGCTTGCCAGTTGTTCACGATCAACAGCATAACGAGCCGGCAGCCCAAATAAAGTGAAATAGTCCATAATCTAAACTTACTCTGGATTTGGCCGAAAAACGGAATTAAACGTTAAAACTCTCTCCACAACCACATTCGCTGGAAACATTTGGGTTGTTGAATTTAAAGCCTTCATTAAGGCCCTCTTTAACAAAATCCAGTTCCGTACCGTCGAGATAGACCATGCTCTTGCCATCTACGATAACTTTGACACCCTTATCTTCAAACACAGTGTCATCTTCGTTAATCATATCGGCAAATTCAAGCAGATAGGCCATACCTGAGCAGCCTGATGTTCTGACGCCCAGACGCAAACCAACACCTTTTCCACGGTGACTCAGGAATGACGAAACGCGTTGTGCGGCACTTTCTGTAAGGGAAATTGACATACAACAACCTCACTTATTAAAACCAGAAAAGGCGGATACCGGATGGTATGTAACAGCCCGTATCCACCAAATTTTTTTCTATTTTCTTATTATCAAGGGCAATTATTTGCCCTGGCATTTACTTTTGTAATCCGCAATCGCTGCTTTAATCGCATCTTCTGCCAGAATAGAACAGTGGATTTTCACCGGCGGCAGTTCTAATTCATCGGCAATTTCAGTATTTTTAATCGCTTCTGCCTGCTCCAGAGATTTGCCCTTCATCCATTCAGTGACTAAAGAGCTGGAAGCAATCGCAGAACCGCAACCGTAAGTTTTGAAACGCGCATCTTCAATAATGCCTTCATTATTGACTTTAATTTGCAGTTTCATCACATCACCACACGCAGGGGCACCGACCATGCCGCTGCCAACCATTGGATCTTCACTATCGAAAGAACCGACGTTACGTGGATTTTCATAGTGATCAATTACTTTTTCGCTGTAAGCCATGTTATTACTCCTGAAACCATCTGATTAATGATGAGACCATTCGATACTATTTAGATCCACACCTTGTCTAAACATTTCCCACAGTGGAGAAAGTTCACGCAGGCGGCCAATAGATTTGTGAATCAATTCAATGGCGTAGTCGATCTCTTCTTCTGTCGTAAAGCGCCCTAAAGAGAAACGGATAGAGCTGTGAGCCAGTTCGTCATTCATCCCCAACGCACGCAATACGTAGGAAGGCTCCAAGCTGGCAGAAGTACATGCAGAACCCGAAGAAACCGCCAGATCTTTTAATGACATCATCAGTGATTCACCTTCAACATAGTTGAAGCTGACATTCAGAATATGCGGTGCGCCGTGCTCTAAATCTCCGTTAAGGAAGACCTCTTCGATATCTTTGATACCCTGCCACAGACGCAACCGCAGACCACACAGACGCTGAGATTCACTCTCCATTTCCTGTTTGGCAATACGGTAAGCTTCACCCATACCCACAATCTGATGAACAGGCAAAGTACCAGAACGCATCCCACGTTCATGACCGCCACCATGTTGTTGTGCTTCAATGCGAATGCGGGGTTTACGGCGAACGTACAGTGCGCCAATCCCCATCGGCCCATAAATCTTATGGGCCGAGAAAGACATCAAATCAACTTTCAGTTTGGTTAAGTCAATTGGCAGTTTGCCTACGCTCTGAGTAGCATCAACATGGAAAATAATTCCGCGGCTGCGACACATTTCACCGATAGCGGTAATATCCTGTACCACGCCAATTTCATTGTTAACATGCATGATAGAAATCAGAATGGTGTCATCACGCACCGCGGCTTCCAGATCGTTTAAATCAATCAACCCGTTGCTCTGAGGTGCCAAATAAGTGACTTCAAATCCTTCACGTTCCAATTGACGGCAAGTATCCAGCACCGCTTTATGTTCGGTTTTGCTGGTGATGATGTGTTTGCCCTTTTTCTGGTAAAAATTAGCCGCCCCTTTAATGGCAAGATTGTCAGATTCCGTTGCGCCAGAAGTAAAAACAATTTCTCGCGGATCCGCACCGACTAAATCAGCAATCTGATTACGGGCAATATCAACCGCTTCTTCAGCCTGCCAGCCAAAACGGTGTGAACGAGAAGCGGGGTTACCAAATATCCCGTCCCTAGTCAGATAGTTCATCATCTTTTCAGCAACACGCGGATCAACCGGTGTCGTTGCTGAGTAGTCTAAATAAATTGGTAATTTCATTACTCACATGCTCCCTACTTCTAATACTTCAATTCATCACAAGTTCTGCTTATGGGCGCAGATTGACATTAATTGTTTCTTGTGCTCTGCCGTTAGGTGCACGGCGTTTATCGTTATCCTGGCGATCAGCAACGTCCAATACTTCTTGGTTATTGACCAATTCTTCTAAACTGATACTGCTCAGGAAACCGGTAATACGATCACTTAAATCGCGCCATAAAGCATGAGTCAGGCAACGATCACCGCCCTGACATCCTTCTCTACCCTGACAACGGGTAGCATCTACCGATTCATCAACAGCAAAAATCACTTCGGAAACAACAATTTCACTGGAATCTTTGCCCAATAAATAACCGCCACCCGGACCACGGACACTTGAAACCAGACCATTTTTGCGCAGGCGAGAAAATAACTGTTCAAGATAGGAGAGGGAAATACCCTGACGTTCAGAAATGTCGGCCAATGGTACCGGACCTTCTTGTGAGTGTAACGCCACATCAAGCATAGCAGTTACTGCATAACGCCCTTTAGATGTCAATCTCATAAATGAATTACCCCGTGGTGAAATATGAAGAAATTGTGTCATTCCTGAGTGTTTTAGTCAACTATTTAACCTAGTAATTTACTCAACTATTTCTTCGCCCATTTTTCAACGGAGGACAAGATGCCACGCAAAATATTCAGTTCCTGCGCTTCAGGCCGGGCACGGGTAAAAAGCCGCCTTAATCTATTCATTATTTGGCCTGGGTGTGCTTTTCGGATAAAACCGGAATCATTTAACACAGATTCGAGATGATGATAAAAGCGTTCCATATCATCAGATAATGGATATTCCACTTCATCGGTTTTTTGCTCATTTTTATCCTGACGCGCCAAATAGGCCATACGGATTTCATAACTAACAAGTTGAACCGCCATTGCCAGATTTAATGAACCGTACTCCGGGTTAGTTGGAATATTCAGATGATAATGGCACTTCTGCAATTCTTCATTGGTCAACCCTACCCGCTCACGGCCAAAAACTATGGCAACCGACGCATGTACAGCCTCCTGAACACTACGCTCACCACATTCACGAGGCTCGACCACCGGCCATGATAACGTTCTGGAACGGGCGCTGGTACCAATCACCAAGCCGCAACCCGCCAGCGCTTTATCCAAACTATCGACAATCGTCGCATGACCAATAACATCACTAGCACCCGCAGAAAGTGCAATCGCATGAGAGTCTGGCAGAACCAAAGGATTAACCAGATAAAGATTGGTTAATCCCATTGTTTTCATTGCCCGGGCGGTTGACCCCATATTTCCAGTGTGGGAAGTTTCAACCAGGATAATGCGGATATTTTCTAACATGACAACTTCTGAATAGTCTGGATAATTATAAGAGTCAAATATCTTAACACAGCATTAGTCATTTTTCCGAATTACTGCTATACTACGCGCCGATTAATTACCCGTTCTTTAACATCCTGGTGGAAGATATCCCATGCATCCGATGCTGACTATCGCTATACGCGCAGCGCGTAAAGCCGGCAACTTAATTGCCAAAAATTATGAAACTCCCGATGCGGTTGAAGCTAGCCAAAAAGGCAGTAACGACTTTGTTACCAACGTTGACAAAGCCGCAGAAGCGCTCATTATCGACATTATTCGCAAATCTTATCCCAAACACTCGATTATTACTGAAGAGAGTGGCGAGCTGCTAGGCGAAGATGCTGATATTCAATGGGTAATCGATCCACTGGATGGCACGACTAACTTTATCAAACGCCTCCCTCACTTCGCCGTTTCTATTGCAGTACGCATTAAAGGCCGTACTGAAGTTGCGGTTGTTTATGACCCAATGCGCAATGAGCTTTTCACCTCAACCCGTGGTCAAGGGGCGCAGTTGAATGGCTACCGTCTGCGTGGTACCAATGCCCGTGATCTGGATGGCACTATTCTGGCAACAGGTTTCCCATTCAAAGCAAAACATCATTCCACTGTTTTTATTAATACTTTGGGTAAATTATTTGTTCGTTGTGCTGACTTCCGTCGTACAGGCTCCGCTGCACTGGATTTGGCTTATGTTGCGGCTGGTCGGGTGGATGGTTACTTTGAAATTGGCCTAAAACCGTGGGATTTTATGGGTGGCGAACTGTTAGTTCGTGAATCTGGCGGTATCGTAACTGATTTCGTTGGCGGTCATAATTATATTCATTCCGGCAACATTGTTGCAGGTAATCCACGCGTTGTTAAAGATATTCTGGCTGAAATGCGTAACGAATTATCAGAAGCATTGAAACGTTAATTCCAGTTAATTTCAAATAAGAATCGCAAGACGGTAATCAGGTAGACTGCAAAAATGCGGTCTACCCCCGCTCCTGCAATATCATTTAGCAACAAAAACCATTGTTACCCCGCTAACCAGTAAACAGCTTCATAAGGCTGTAGCTGCATATCTTTTGCAGGTAAATGGTTTTCAGGATAGTTCCCCATCAATTTAACCCATGAACAATCGGATAAAGAAGCGTCCAGCGACCATTCCTGCACTTCAACACTGAGATTAGCAATAACCAACAACGTCTGATTTTCCCAACGACGCACATAGCACCAAAGAGAAGGATGAAATGGTAATAAGTCTTCATAGCTGCCATAAGTCAATACAGGATATTCCTTACGCAACTTGATTAAACGGGCATAACAATGAAAAACTGAATCATCATCCTGCATAGCGTTTTCAGCATTCACATCCTGGTAATCACTATTCAGCGCTATCCACGGCTCCCCTTGAGTAAACCCTGCATTAGCAGTCGTATCCCACTGCATTGGCGTTCGCCCATTATCACGAGATTTCTTCGCTAAGACTGATAAGATTTGTTGTTTATCATTGCCCTGCTCAATCTTCTCTTGATAAATATTTAAACTTTCTATATCCCGGTACTCTTCAATATGAGAGAAGTGAGGGTTAGTCATTCCCAGCTCTTCCCCTTGATAGATATAAGGGGTTCCCTGCATACCATGCAGTACCATTGCTAACATTTTAGCGGACGGCACCCGCCAAACACCTTCACCGCCAAAGCGTGAAACAATACGGGGTTGATCGTGATTACACCAGAACAGCGCATTCCATGCCCGTTCGTACATGCCTTGCTGCCACTTGGCAAAAATTTTCTTCAATTCAATAAAATCGGGTGGCGCTGCAACCCATTTTTCACCATTAGGATAATCGACTTTTAAGTGATGAAAAGCAAAAACCATCGACAACTCTTCACCATCTAATGAAGAATAGCGATGACAATGTTCCAGTGAAGTAGAGGACATTTCCCCGACGGTCATCACTCCGGTAGGCTGGAATACCTCTCTGTTCATTTCTTGCAGAAATTCATGAATACGCGGGCCATCAGTGTAGAACTGACGCCCATCCCCCTGAGTTGATTCAGGGAAATCTTGCTGCTTAGAAACCAAGTTAATGACATCCAGACGGAAACCATCAACACCAAGGCCAGCCCAGAATTCGCAAATCTTTTTCAGTTCAGCCCGTACGGGTTCATGTTCCCAGTTTAGATCAGCCTGCTCAACAGCAAACAGGTGCAAATAATACTGCTTGCTTGCTTCATGCCACGCCCAAGCATTACCACCAAATTTTGACAACCAATTATTAGGCGGGATTCCAGGTACCCCATCCCGCCAAATGTAATATTGCCGATAAGGGCTATCAATATCTTGCGCTTGTTTAAACCAAGGATGTTGAGTCGAGGTATGGTTGAAAACAATATCCACGATGACACGGATATCACGTTGATGTGCCTCATCAACCAAACGCTTAAAATCATCCATTGAGCCGTAAGCCGGATCAATCGCATAATAATCAGCGACATCATAACCGTTATCTACCTGTGGTGAGAGGTAAAAAGGCGTCACCCAAATAGCATCTACGCCCAGTTTCTTCAAATAATCAAGCCGGTAAGTAATGCCATTAAGATCGCCTGTTCCGCTACCCGTAGTATCCTGGAAACTCTTAGGATATATCTGATAGATGACGCCTTGTAACCACCACGGAATGATTTTGTCCATCAAAAACACCTTATTAATATATTTCCTGAATTGAATAACCAAATGGTTATTTTTATATCTGTTACTTGTGAAGATTTAACAGCATTATTCAACAGCTAACATACCGGTCATATTCTTCTTTCGATAAACAACGGTCGTGAGAATCAACGGAACAATGATGGCGACAAGCATAGCTAATGCGTAAATTAGCCAAAATTGCGGCTTGATCGAAAGAATACCTGGCAGCCCACCCACGCCAATACCGTTTGCCAATACACCACTCAACCCACAAATCAACCCAGCTAAACCGGAACCAATCATGGCACAGAACATAGGAAATCGATATTTAATGTTAATACCGTACATTGCCGGCTCAGTAACGCCCAAATAGGCGGAGATAGCCGCAGGTACGGATAATTCACGTTCATTATGCTTCTTACTGACTAAAATAATACCAACAACCGCCGATCCCTGAGCAATATTGGATAATGCAATAATAGGCCAGATCGGTGTTCCACCTATACTTTGAACCATCTGCATATCTATAGCTAATGTGGTCTGATGTATACCGGTAATCACCAACGGCGCGTAAAAGAATCCAAATAAAGCTGCACCAATAGGAGCAAAACTTCCGGTCATCAACGCCTTAACAACCCAAGCTACCCCATCACCAAGTAACCGACCAAATGGCCCAATAAGACTATGTGCTAAAAAGGTTGCCAATATTAACGAGACTACTGGAACAATCACCAAATAGAGATAACTAGGAACCACCCGTTTTAACTGAACTTCAATCCACCCCAAAGTAATACCCGCCAAAAGTGACGGAATAACCTGCGCCTGATAACCCACTTTTCCAATCGTGAACAGGCCGAAATTCCATATATCAGGGATTTGTTGCCCTAAATAATAAGAGTTCATTAATTGCGGCGAGACCAGTGTTATTCCCAATATAATGCCTAATATCGGTGTTCCACCCATCATCCTAACCGCCGACCAACAAATACCCACTGGCAGATAGAAGAATATTGCCTCTCCTAGCAGCCATAAAAAATCATATATCGTTTTCCAAATAGGATATATTTGAGCTAAAGTTTTGCCTTCACTAAAAGGAATATCACCAATAATGTTACGGAAACCTAGAATAAGCCCACCGCTAATTAATGCTGGTAAGAGAGGAAAAAATATTTCCGCAAACTTAGAAATGAAGCGCTCTTGCCATTTCATGTTTTTCTTCTCAACCTGCTGTTTATCTTTTTTATTCAATTCAGATTGACCAAGATAACGATTTAAAACCTGATAATAATCACCAACATTCGTGCCTATCACTACCTGGAATTGCCCTGCATTGGTAAAACAGCCTTTAACCATCGGCAAATTCTTTATCTCATCCGGCTTGGCTTTAACTGGTTCAACTAATATAAACCTCAATCGGGTAATACAATGAGTTACACTGGCTATATTTTCACAACCACCGATTAATGTAATTAGTTTTTCTATATCTTTAGAATTTATTTTGTTTTTCATAATAGCCAGTCATCATAAGTTAGTATCAATTACTAATTAGCATGCTTAGTAAACTAATTTTATCCTAATATCATTTGGTTATGCTTGTCATGGGAACGTTCCCAAAAGTGGGTTGAAGATCACATTGAGACGGAAATATTTCTTATTTTTAAGCCAACTTACTCGGAATGATTACTTGTTGTTTTGGGTATTGACGATTTATTTGAGCAATTAATTGACCAACCGCATATTTACCCGCTTCACCATAACCCAAATCAATAGAAAGCGTGTTAGGGTATAAAAAATTCAATAAAGGTGTATTACCAATGCTACCTATTTGTATATCTTCCCGATTATTTTGCTGCAAATATTTATATGCACCTAATGCCAAACTATCGGTTGCACAGATTAAAGCTGTCGTTTTCTCTCTCAATACCTTATTAACATGCTGAAACCCACTCTGATAGCTTAAATCACATTGAACAGCAAGCGGAAGCAAATCTTGCTGTTCACAACAAGTTAGATAAGATTGATGGCGAAGAAAACCTGTCGTGGTATCACAATCATCTACGCCAAGAAAACTAATATCTCTGTGCCCCCGCCGATAGAATTCATTCATCAATAAACGAACAGCACCAATATCGTCATAACATACAGAAGAAAAACCTGTATATTCACGGGCAAATACCACCATTTTGTCACGCCAAGGGAAGAGGGACTCTTCTGACAATCCGGTAAAACCGAACAAAATAATGCCATCTGCATGACGTAATGCCAACTGACGTAGATGTTCCTGTAAAAGCTGTGGATCAAAATTACTTTCCATAATAATGGGGTCGTAACCATGCTGGTAAAACAGGGGTAACATAGTACTTATCGATAAATTCTCTGAAAAAGATCCCAGACGCGACACAACTAAAGCAATGATTTTGTCACTCTTTATTCGCATCGCTCTTGCTGATTTAGATGGAATAAAATTATTTTGTTGGATAATCGTTTCAACTCTTTCACGTGCTTGTGGGCTTACACTATTCTCATTGTTTAATACTCGCGAGACGGTTGATTTACTGACATTAGCCAAGCGAGCGATATCTTTTATTGTTAATTTATTCAACATGATATCTCATAAAAATCTTATTGAGGCATTTAGTTTCTTACAAAAATATTGTAAGAAACTAAATGTATATTGTTAATAATTATGAGCTTTAACCTGTGGTCGTACGAAAATAGCAGGAAAAGCAACCAAAGCCATCATCCAGAAAATGCCACTGTGCAGATAATCATACATAAATCCAGCAATTACCGTCATGACAGCGATACCTCCCCCCATTGCCAACGCGGAATAAGCCGCCTGTAAACGCACAATTTCCCCTTCTCTTCTTGCACCGATAAAACGCATCGCTGCCAAATGGCAGACAGTGAACGTACCACAATGCAAAATTTGAACGATAATCAACACTGGTAATGAGGTGAATGTTCCCATCAATCCCCAGCGAACAACGCCACATATGCCAGAAAGCAGCAAAAGATTACGAGCATTCCAACGCCGAAATAATTTATTACTCAAAGTAAAAATAATAACTTCAGCCACTACGCCCAATGACCAGAGATAACCGACTACCGAGGCAGAATAGCCTGCATTTTTCCAGTAAATCGCACTGAAGCTGTAATATCCCGCATGAGCCGCCTGCAATAAAGCGACACATAACAGGAACCGACATACCGGTTTTTCAGACAACAACTGCTTAAATGACACAACATCCACTTTGGCGGATTTGACTTCACCAACAGGCATGATAGAGGGCCTAAGTAATGTCACCAACAACGTAGAGAAGACGCTAAACAATATCGTGATGAGGATGGCACGATGTCCCCCGACAGAGATCAATTCCCCGGTTAATGCTGAGCTGATAATAAAGGCAATTGAACCCCAACCCCGTATCTTGCCGTAATCAAAAGGAAATTGTTTTTGCCATGTTCCCGCCAGCGCATCACTCAATGGCATCATCGGCGAAAAAAATAGATTGAAGCCAACCATGACGAACAGGAGCCACGCCCAATGATTTCCTAATGTAAAGCCAACGATGAAAATAAAGGTTATCAATGCTGATATACGTAGCGCAAAAATAAGTTTTGCGGGATCTTTAACTGTAGGTGCGATTAATAAACTGCCCAAGAAACGGGAAATCAAACCTGCACCCAATAGAACCCCTATCATATCGTGCTCTATACCTTCACCCTGTAGCCAAGTTGCCCAGAAAGGTAAAAATATCCCGTAAGAAAAGAAATATGTGAAGTAATCTAACGCCAGCCAGCGCGTCGATCGAATAACCATTAGTCCTCCCTGGTAAAAAATGCAAAAAACCCGCCCTTACCTAACTTGATTAGCTCAAGAAATTAAGATACTGAGAGTTATCTTGAAGTAGATATTCCCGGGGGAAAATCCACGCATCACTCCTCAATATCCCACTTAAGCAAACAATGTTAGCCGGAGCAGGTTTTGTAATGACTTATTGAAATTTTAATTTATGCGTAAACCGGATATCTTGCGCAAATAGCCAGAACTTTCTGCTTAGTTGTTTCAATAGTCGCTTCATCATTGATGTTGTCCAATACATCACACATCCAGCCAGCCAATTCACGCGCTTCTGCTTGTTTAAAGCCACGGCGGGTAATCGCAGGCGTACCAATACGCACACCAGAAGTTACAAATGGGCTCTTCGGATCATTAGGCACGCTATTTTTGTTTACCGTAATGTTGGCTCGACCCAACGCAGCATCGGCATCTTTACCAGTGATGTCTTTATCAACCAGATCCAGCAGGAACAGGTGGTTCTCTGTACCGCCAGAAACTACTTTGTAACCACGTGCCAAAAACACCTCAACCATCGCTTTCGCGTTATCAGCAACCTGATGTTGATACGCTTTGAACTCTGGTTCCATTGCTTCTTTCAATGCCACCGCTTTGCCTGCAATCACATGCATCAGGGGTCCACCCTGACAGCCAGGGAACACTGAAGAGTTCAGCTTCTTATACAGATCTTCGTCGCCGCCTTTCGCCAAGATCAAACCACCACGTGGACCCGCCAGTGTTTTGTGCGTCGTGGTAGTCACGATGTGGGCATGAGGAACTGGGTTAGGATATACTCCTGCGGCAATCAGGCCGGCAACGTGTGCCATATCAACGAACAAATAAGCACCAATGCTGTCTGCAATTTCACGCATTTTTGCCCAGTCAACCACACCGGAATAAGCCGAGAAACCGCCGATAATCATCTTTGGCTGATGTTTTTGAGCTTGTGCCGCGATATCGTCATAATCGATTTTACCGCTTTCATCGATGCCGTAAGGCACAACGTTATATAACTTACCAGAGAAGTTAACCGGAGAGCCGTGGGTCAAATGACCGCCATGTGCCAAATTCATCCCCAGAACCGTATCGCCCGGTTGCAACAAAGCCATATAAACTGCCGCATTCGCTTGAGAACCAGAATGTGGTTGAACATTGGCATAATCAGCACCAAACAGCGCCTTAGCACGATCGATAGCTAATTGTTCAACAACGTCTACATATTCACAACCACCGTAATAGCGTTTACCCGGATAACCTTCGGCATATTTGTTAGTGAGTTGAGAGCCCTGTGCCTGCATAACTCTTGGGCTGGTATAGTTTTCAGAGGCAATTAATTCGATATGTTCTTCCTGACGAACAACTTCTTGCTCCATCGCCTGCCATAGTTCGGGATCATAACTAGCAATATTCATTTCACGCTTTAACATTGGGTTCTCCTGACTCAGCTAACTTCTCTTCAAACAACACCCCAAGGGGCCGAATGGCACACAGTGTAAACCCTTTTCACCTAATGAGATAGTCTTGACAAAATATTTTACGCAAACGATTGCATATCGATTGCAAGCAAAGTATCTGCTCCAAAGTAGGGTAATGAAAATTACGCTCCATTTTTCCTCTTTGTCAGAATTTACGGCCCAAAGAAGTCCCTTCCTTAGTACAAATATCCATTATGACTATTTTTTTACCATAAAGACCACATTCTATATTTACAAGGCCCCCAAAAAAGTATAAGTTGCATTTTAATTACATGTTATAAATTTCATTACCCACTTGAAAGAAATTCAGGAGCTTCAACATGCTGGATAGCCAAACTATTGCCACTGTCAAATCAACGATTCCATTACTTTCTGCTACTGGTCCACGACTGACAGCACATTTCTATGAACGGATGTTTAAACATAATCCTGAGTTGAAAAATATTTTTAATATGAGCCATCAACTTAATGGCGATCAGCGTGAAGCCCTGTTCAACGCGATCTGCGCCTATGCCGCCAATATTGATAACTTAGAGGTACTATTACCGGCTGTAGAAAAAATCGCGCATAAACACGCTAGCCTGAATATTCAACCAAAGCATTATCAGATTGTCGGTACTCATCTGTTGGCAACATTGGATGAAATGTTCCAGCCGGGAAATGAAATTCTGGATGCCTGGGGAAAAGCTTATGGCGTGCTCGCTGATGTTTTTATCAATCGTGAAGAGCAAATCTATCATAGCGGAGAATCAACAGATGGTGGCTGGCGTGGCTTACGTCCATTCCGTATCAGCCGGAAAGAGGTAAAAAGTGAGGTAATTTGCAGCTTTGAATTTATACCACAGGATGGCGGGAAAGTGATGGATTACAAACCTGGCCAGTATCTGAGCATTTATCTGGAAGATGATAATTTTGCTAACCGAGAAATTCGCCAGTATTCACTGACGGCAGCCCCAAACGGTTCCAGCTACCGGATTGCGATTAAACGTGAGCCACAAGGAATCGTTTCCAACCATATGCACGATAAAATGCAAGAAGGCGATACCATCTGGCTGGCCGCTCCACGCGGTGATTTTTTCCTTGATATTAAACCAGAAACGCCGGTTACTTTGATTTCTGCGGGCGTTGGCCTGACACCCATGATGAGTATGTTGCATCACCTCCACCAGCAAAACCATAATAGCCAAATCAACTGGTTACATGCGGCGGAACACGGCGGCCATCACGCGTTTAGCAATGAAGTCGCAACGATGGCGCAGGCAATGCCGAATTTTGACAGCACAATTTGGTACCGCGAACCAAGGAATGAAGATCAACAAGGTCTTCATTATCAACACAAAGGTTTTATGGATCTGGCAGTTCTGAATGAGGCATTGAAAACAGAAGGAATGCACTTCTATTTCTGTGGTCCAGTTCCCTTTATGCAATATGTAGCGAAACAGTTATTGGATATGGGAATAGATGAACAATTTATTCACTATGAATGTTTTGGCCCACATAAAGTGATTTAAATTTTCAGCTTAATATTAAAAACGTTATACAGTGATAATAGCCAATAAAGTGAAGTGAACAGAAACTATCTTTAATTTATAGACTCTGATATTCAATATTCATCTGTATTGAATGTGCTTAATGTGACCGAAAAAACCAATTCATCACTATTTTAGAGACCTTATGGCGTTTGTTTATCATGGAGCCCGTCCCAATTGGACGTCAGCTCCATTGATTTCAAAAGTCATGGGTAAATTTACTCTGACTGGCAATTAATTTTGCTCCACAGGCTGTTTGCATTCCTTCAAGCGCAATAGGTTTTCCTTTATATTTTAAAGAACCAGCACCCTGAATAATAGGAAATACACCTTGACATTGAGGACACTCGACCAAATCTTCTTGACCTGCTATAGGAACACCATTGTGAGTATATTCATCAATAGCGGTAATAACCTTACCGCCATGATCTGTCGTATCGCCTAACAGAATAACCGCTTTTGACATGAAAGTTCTCCCTCGTTTTTCGATTGGTAAATAACATCACTCCCATTAAACTTCGGTAATTAATGGCAGTAATCCCAGATTCACCAACTGAATTTCAACATCATTGGATTTATCAATATCATCCTGATCTCTTCCATCAAAAATGCCTTTTTTGGTAATAATCAAGCTGCCAACCTGTTCATTATTTTGATACACAGGAAGCACATCCTCCGCCATAGGAAGATAGGATTTATCAATAATGCGGGGCTGGTAAAGCATCCAACCAACACTGAGGCGATCAGGGAAAACTTGTTTGCCTTTTAAGGTATAGCCGTTAGTTTCCACTTGAATATAAGGAAAATCACGACTGGCAGCTAAGTATTTAACTAAATCAATTAATCGGATGACATCAAGTTGATGGCTGTTAATACTTAGATTTAGTTCCAGCCAAACCCAGTTAGGGCTGGCAGTTCGCATTTTTTTATACATAATACCACTATCTAATTCATCCTTTTCACCATCCCATATCCCAGTAATAAGCGCTGGAAAATCTTTTTTATAATCTTTTTCAAAATCTTTTATAGCAACCTCAGTTGGCCCCTCCTCATCGAACACAATATATTTTAGAGCATCCTTTCGGGAGTAACCAGTTAAGTACCAAGTTTTTTTCAGGTTAAAAAAGACATCAATTTGACGTGTAATATGAAACAAATCTATCAACGCAGTATGGGCGGTAATAGTTTCCTGCTGTTCATAACGTACATTGATTTTTAAATGAATTATTGTCATGTTGACCTCGAATTAAAAGAAACTATCGCAGGGGGTATAGTGAACACTGATATTTTTATGATCACTAAATTGCACTTTAAAATATTCATAACTAATCGGCTGTAAAAAGTGCCATTCCACATGAGGGGTACCATCCAAAACGTTACAGACTGTTTGATGCCTTTGGGCTTGCCTTATGGCTGAAAAAACACCTTTCCACCATTTCTTAGGTTCCTCATCACTCTTAAAAAACTGGTCATACCGCGCTTTAGCCTCCAGAAACAGGCAATATGCTGGCCGCCAGCCATCAAACGTCACTTTCAGGCATTGAAATTCCTGGATCATTTGTGTGACCGGGTTATATTTAGTTTTCGCAATAAATCGCTGATAGTTAATCGTGATAGCGCTCCAGCGACTAACCTTACGATATTTTTCACTTGTCACCGGAATAGCAAGGCAAGCCTTGCACGCTTTTTTAGTTTCCTTTTTTTCACATTCTTCCGTTTCAGACTGGGCTTTAGTTTGAACCGCACTGGTATCAACAAATTCATCCCCTAAATCATCATCCTCCCAAAAATCCGCATGCGCTTCGGCGCTCCAGACGATATTTCGATCTTCGTCGGTGATTTCAGGGCTTATCACAAAATCCGTTTTCTTATGGTGAATGTCGTCATCGTCTATAACGGATTTATCTTTACCGGCTTCCATAATACCGACTGCAATTAATACCCCGGCACAGGCGCTTGCGACATATTCAGCCGCACCCACGGCGACAGGGGCTAATAACGGTATTGGCATATTAACGTCTCCTGTTTATCTTATTTTTTGCAATACAAAGAATATCTTTAAACTGCTGCTCGGATTTTTGGTCAGGGGATTCCAAGGCTGTCTTGATTGGCAAGGCGTGCTGAAAATCAGGATTAAACGCAACCAGAGATAAATAGGATTGAATCAAATATTTATCCTGAAAGTTTAATGTCAGCAAATAATCATAAGCGGCCATTAGCCGTTCGTTCAGCGAAGATGGGGAAGGAATTAAACCCGCATGTTTGGTAAGAAGTTCAGCCTGTATACGATCAATCACCGTCTGTTTTTCCAGTTTGGTGATAATATCAAATTGTTCCTGAGTCAATTCAATCATAATGGAGCTCCTGACACCGAATAATAAGTGGTATTGTATTGATAAACCCATTTATCAATACAATGCGTAAATGCAGACAATTGCTCATGGCTAAAAATGTCACTGATGCGATGCAAAATACGGGGATCATAAAAACGTAGCAGTGCCGCCTGTTTTGTCGGCAATTGAATATTCAAATATGGCACAAGATGGTGGGTCAACTTATCTAATGATAGAGCGGTTAACAGCCATGATACTGCCGGATATGTTTCTTCAAGGGTTGATAATTTATCTTGCCACTGATGAGCGTATTCCATATCAAACAGCCACGGGCCTGCAAACGCAACTTTTGAATCTGGATAGTGCCGGAATAGTGGGTTGTTGATACCCGCGATATAATTAATTTCTTCACCAAAACAGCTCATATTGCAAACCATTCACCAACGCATAAAGCCGAACGCCGAGATGTTCTTTCTGATAATTAACCAGTTTTTCGCTTAATTCAGGTGTCATAATTACCCCCGGATAACGGTTATTGCTTCTTCAAGCTCAGCTTTCATCAAACAACTGAGACAAATTTCTTTAAGTAGTGCTTTAGCAACAGGAGTGGATATTTCAGCGCTGACCTGTTTCAGTTTATCCAGCATATCCGGCAGTTTTCCTCCCCAACCCGAACCTGTGCCCGGTGTTCCACTGGCAAAACTAATCCCGGCACTACTGCTGATACCACTGGCATCAATTTTAATAAAATGCCCCGCAGCCTGTAAGGTGAGCTCACTGCCGGCATCAATAACCACCTTCGCCCCGGAACTGAGATGAATTTCATTTCCACTTTGTACCAACAACGCATCGTCAGCTTTGATATGAAGTTTTTGCCCGGTTGAAACGGAAATATCATGCTTCGCCAGAACACGATATTCATTATCAACACGTAAGTGAGCGTCGTGTTTAATATGATGAGTCCGATTATGTGCAATATTGACCATTTCATCGTTTAAAATCTCAGTTTTCATATTCTTCTGAGCATGAATATAGATTTCTTCATCGCCTTTATCATCGTCAAAACGCAGTTCATTAAACCCTTCCCCTTTATGGGTTTTTGATCGGATTAACATTTGCGTTTTTGCCATCGGTAAACGGTTCGGTGGGATATTGACGGCATTATAGGTTCGTCCAGTAATAATCGGCTGGTCAGGATCGCCATGCATAAAATCAACCAGCACTTCCTGACCAACACGCGGGATGGTAATCATTCCCCAACCGTGTCCAGCCCAAGCTTGGCTAACTCTTATCCAGCAAGAACTTTGATCATTAAGCTTGCCATACCGATCCCAGGCAAATTGCACCCGTACCCGTCCATATTCATCACAAAATATTTCTTCTCCCTCTGGCCCCACCACGGTGGCAATTTGCAGGCCATCAATACTTGGCTTGGGGTAAGGCAAGGGACGCCATACCCGGTTGGGACTACCAAAGGTAAAACCATTCGTCAAAGTCGTCCCTCTGCTATCAAAATGAGATTCATCTGCTTGAGGTTGATGGCCACGGTGAGTAATTTGGATTATTTGCCACGGTGCATTAAATTTTTCTTTCGGATGATCAGTAAGCGTAAACCACATGCCCGGCAAGAGAGCAAAACTGTCACTTTGCCCACTGCCGAGCAAAGCATCATTACGCAACGCCTCCAACCGGTACTGACTTATCCGTTGCCCATTTGCATCTTTATAACGTCCAGGAAAGTCATAGTAATAGTAGCTATTTAAATCCGAACGCTGATTATTGATGTACCTATGGTTCTCATGGAACTGAAAATCAGCATACCACCGGGGATGTTTAAATGTGTAATCTCTCACCGAAACTTCAGCAATGCCCACCCTTTCCCCCCAACGAAACTGGCTAATGCAACACTGGTTGCCGGTGGCATCAAGTTCTGGGTTGTAGGGCAGTGAAAGAGAGCCATTCTTGGCATAAGAGTCGACAAAAACCATTGTCGGCTCGCCCTTACCCTGATCAAAGTGATAGTAATAAAAGATCCCTTCATCAGCTAATAGACGCTGTAAAAAAGCCAAATCACTCTCATCGTACTGAACGCAGAATTCCCGCGCTGGATGTTCATAACGCAATAGACAAGAGAATTGACGAACGCCATTTTCTTTCAATAACCTATCAATAATATCGGTAACGGATTTATTCTGAAAAATACGGGAGTTAACCCGCAATCCGGCACGCCACAAGGAAGGATGGAGGGTCAGGTAGTAACAACTACGATAACGGCCCGTTGTTTCCTGCACAAAATGAGTCACAATCCCGGTGATATAACGCTCAACCTGCCCGTCACGATAAACGGTCAATGTAGCGTATTTATCCAGAACATCCGCAAAATCAATGTCTGGATTGGCACAAGTTAGTGTGGCTTGCAAACTGAATAGCGTTGACAAGGCTTCATTCAGTGTAAATTCAACCACAGCAAAAGTTTTCACAGGGAGATTACCGGCTGTGAGAGTAAAAACAAGTCCGGTTCGTTCCACATTAAGATCATTAACCATAAGCACTATTACCTATAATTGAGTTGTCAGTCCGCAATATACCCACACGAAATGATCACAAAAGAATCAATTATGATGTTTTTTAATCAATCAGGCAATAAGATCATAAGAAAATATGATGAAATACAACATTGGCACCACAGTGGAGTTTGGTAACTTTCAAACGAACTTTCAGCAACTCTGTTATCATCCATATCCCAAACAGCGCCATGTGACATAGATGCTTTGATTATCTCAAGCATCATCTTTAATCGGTTTTTTAAAGATAGCCTTAAATTCTCCCAATAAATTTAAATTGATAATAGTCATTGAGGTTAGATGATTGATAATTGATTTAAAACACATTCAGCAATTGAGAAAATATTGTCACGCATCAATATGATGCGTAATTTACAAAAGATAAATTTATTTATCAAAACGGCATACGGCCACCTTAAGAACAATTAATTTATACTGTATTTTCAAATAATTATTTAATTAACCACATCACTGGTTATTGCTGATTAATATATTTATCTAATATTTATATTATATTGACAGGGTCCTTACTACATTCTCAATATTTTCTATATTAACCAATATGTTGATTCTATATGCAAATATCCTATTTTGCTTTAACAATTAATTATCGAAAACTCCGGCGATTTTTATCGAGGGTGACCATAGATTTTATCCACCTATCACCACCCTAAAAATTTAAATTGGACTAAATCGCCTCTTCGTCCTGCTCACCAGTACGGATACGCACAACACGCGCCACGTCGAATACAAATATTTTACCATCACCGATCTTCCCGGTCTGTGCCGTCTGCATAATGGTTTCAACACAGGTATCGACAATATCATCTGGCACGACAATTTCTATTTTCACTTTTGGCAGAAAATCCACCATATATTCCGCACCGCGATACAGCTCTGTATGACCTTTTTGGCGCCCAAAACCTTTCACCTCTGTTACCGTCATTCCGGTGATACCCACTTCCGCCAGAGCTTCACGCACATCATCTAGTTTGAAAGGTTTGATAATCGCATCAATCTTTTTCATGAAGTTTTCCTGTTGTTACCAATTTTTACGGCCGAAACCAGAGGTAATCGGGTAACGTCTGTCTTTACCAAAATTACGGTGCGTAATACGCGGACCCACCGGAGCCTGACGACGTTTATATTCGTTGATATCAACCAAACGAACAACTTTACGTACAATCTGCTCATCAAACCCCGCTGCCACCAGCTCATCAACCGACTTATCCTGTTCCACATAACCTTCCAGAATATCATCCAGAATGTCATAAGGCGGTAAACTGTCCTGATCAAGCTGCCCAGGCGCCAATTCTGCCGATGGCGGACGATCAATGACTCTTTGAGGTATCGCTGGCGAAACGGTATTACGATATTTTGCTAATTCAAATACCAATGTTTTCGGTACATCTTTCAGCGCATTAAAACCACCCGCCATATCACCATATAATGTGGAATATCCCACCGCTGATTCACTCTTATTACTGGTCGTTAGCACGAGACGATGGCGTTTATTAGACATCGCCATCAGAATAACGGCACGACAACGCGCCTGTAAATTCTCTTCGGTGGTGTCTTTGACCGTACCCGCAAATAGAGGTTCGAATTGTGCCATAAATGCATCAAACACCGGTTCGATCGACACCACATTAAACTCAACACCCAACATGTCAGCTTGTTCTTTAGCATCCTCTATACTCATTTCAGATGTATAGCGAAATGGCATCATAACAGCCTGAACATGATCTTTACCCAATGCATCAACAGCAATTGCCAACGTTAAGCCAGAGTCAATCCCCCCGGATAAGCCTAACAACACGCCTTGAAAGCCATTTTTGCGCACGTAATCATGTACTGAAAGGACTAATGCTTGATACACCTGCTGCAATGGCGGTAATTCGGGTGCCGGATTAACCATAGGTTCAATCCCTAATTCATTAAAGCGGCATTGTTGGATTTGTTCATTAAATGCGGCTAACCGATGAGTCATTTCACCACTTGCATTAAAAACTTTAGAACAGCCATCGAAAATCAGCTCATCCTGACCACCAACCTGATTAAGATAAATCATGGGTAAATCTGTACGTTGGCAATGTTCTCTAATCAGTTCATAACGGATATAAGGTTTTTCTCGATTATATGGAGAAGCGTTGATAGAAAGAACTAAGTCTGCACCAGCCTGTTTCAAAGCATCAATCGGCTCATCAAACCATAAATCTTCACAAATCAATAAGCCGAGATTGTAACCCCTAAATGGCACAACACAGCTTTGATTGCCCGCTTTAAAATAGCGTTTCTCATCGAAAACACCATAATTGGGTAACCGTTGCTTGAAATAACGGGCCAAGATCTCCCCTTGCCAGAATAAGGAAAGTGCGTTGTAAATCTCCCCGTCCTGCTCCCAAGGATGACCAACTAAAATAGCCGTTTGACAACTGGCCGCCTGTAAACGTGCTAATTGCTCACGGCAACGCTGATGAAAATCAGCCCGAAATAATAGATCTTCTGGGGAATAACCGGATATCGCCAGTTCAGAAAACATCACCAAATCAGCACCTTGGTGCTGTTGTTCCTGTACTGTCTGCAACATACGTTCACAGTTGCCTTCAATGTCGCCAATCATCCAATTAAGCTGTGCAAGGGCAATATTAAGAGTACGGCTCATACAATTTGGCTCTCCCAAGCCACCAATCTTTATACCAGTGTAAAAACTTCCTGAACAGCAGAGAAGTTATTCTTTAAAATCATTCGCATCTAACTCATGACGCGCCAGTAATTTGTAGAATTCAGTCCGGTTACGCCCCGCCATACGCGCCGCATGAGTCACATTACCTTTGGTCATTTGCAGTAATTTACGCAGATAATTCAGTTCAAACTGATTTCTGGCTTCTACAAAAGTGGGTAACGCTGTATTTTCCCCTTCCAGGGCCTGCATAACCAAGGCTTCACTAATAACCGGCGCAGTAGTCAGCGCAACACACTGTTCGATCACATTAACAAGCTGACGCACATTGCCAGGCCAACTTGCCGCCATCAGGCATTTCATCGCATCAACTGAAAAACTACGGACAAAAGGTTTATGACGCTTCGCTGATTCACGCAACAGATGATTCGCCAATAAAGGAATATCTTCAACCCGGCCATTCAAAGCTGGAATTTTCAAGTTCACCACATTTAGGCGGTAATAGAGATCTTCGCGAAACTCATTTTTTGCCATAGCCTTCGGTAAATCACGGTGAGTCGCTGAGATAATCCGTACATCAATATCCAGATCACGGTTACTTCCGAGCGGGCGTATTTTACGTTCCTGCAATACGCGCAATAATTTAACCTGCAAAGCCAGCGGCATATCACCGATTTCATCAAGAAACAGGGTTCCCTCCTGTGCAGCAAGGAATAACCCTTCACGGCTGCTGACCGCACCGGTAAATGCCCCTTTAGCATGACCAAACAGTTCTGACTCAAGGAGTTGTTCCGGCAAAGCACCACAGTTAATCGCGATAAATGGCTTTTTCGCCCGTGGACTGGCGCGGTGAATTGCCTGGGCTAGCACTTCCTTCCCCGTACCACTCTGACCGTTTATCAGTACACTGACATCAGATTGGGCAACCATTCGCGCCTGCTCCAACAAGCGCAACATAGCAGGACTGCGGGTAACTATCTGCTCCCGCCACTGTTCATCACTGGCAGGCGTGGATAACGCCAATGCGCCATCAATCGCTTTATAAAGCGCATCCCGATCAACTGGTTTAGTCAGAAAACTAAAGACACCCTGTTGAGTGGCCGCTACTGCCTCTGGAATTGAGCCATGAGCCGTCAGAATGATAACTGGCATACCCGGTTGTTGCTTCTGGATTTCAGCGAACAGCGCCATACCATCCATTTCATCCATACGCAGGTCACTGATCACCAAATCGATTTTTTCTTTAGTTAACAATCTCAACGCTTCACCGCCACTTTCTGCGGTTGTGACACGAAAGCCTTCACTGGTAAGACGCATTCCCAACAATTTCAACAAACCAGGATCATCATCAACCAGAAGAAGATGGGCTGGTTTACGCGCTGTCATGGTGCTGCTCCTTTATCTGATTCAGAGGTACTGTTTGGCGTACTATTTTTGTTAGGTAATGCCGTCGTTTCTGGCGTTTCAACATGTTTATCCAAATTGCCTGAGCCAGCACTCCCCTGATTTTGTTTACGGGAAGAGAGCTGACGTTCAATATCTGTCAGATTTTCCAGTTTACGAGAAGTTTGCTGTAGCTCAAATTCCAACCGTGCACGACTTTCACGCAGACGATCAAGTTTATTATCCGTATCTGCCTGTAATTTTTGGAATTTTGCCCGCTCCTCAGCCACTGCAATTTGCTGAACCTGCTGCTCACGCCATAACTGTAATAACGGTCGCAACGGATCTGGGAATTTCAACCTGTATTTGTTGAAGTTTTCAATCATCTTCCGACGCTCAGACAATGTAGGCCCGGCACTGTTAAGTAAGATACTTTGTTTAAAAGCCATATCCCAAGTAACCGGAAGCGTGTATTTCGCCATATTACGTGCTTTCGCTGATGTCAGGCGATCTGAACAATCCATCAGTCGCAGCCAGTAAAGCGCATTCTCAATCGATGGCAGCGTCTCTAAATCCCACATTAACTCACACTCGGCAATACGGTAATCCGTTACCCGTTGCTCTGGTATTACCATTTGAGTAACTGTCGCTAAATTATTATTAACCGGATTTTTAACGCAACCCGCCAATAAAAAAACAACGAAGATCAGCAGAATCATGCTAAAACCCCAAACTGAAACTCGTGGTAATAACAATCTGGCAACCAATACGTTTTTCCCAAGTTGTACTGCAATATTCTGCCGATCCGTCTTTCGTACAAAACGGTAAGTAGACCTGTTATGCATTATTTATTCATTCTCAGCAGCTAATGGCAATTTAATACGAAAACATACGTCAGCAAATTCGCTCTGAATCAATATCAGTTCGCCCTCCATACGCTTAATACAATCCTGCGCAATACTTAGCCCAAGACCACTGCCTTTCACTGCACCTTTACGCTGGAGCGTTCCCTGATAGAACGGTTCAAAAATCATACTGCGTTCTGATTCAGGGATTGGCGTACCTGTATTAGCAACATTAATTTGAACATATTCGCCAATCTGACGACTTGAAACCCAGATGTTACCGGATTCGGCACCATAGTGCACCGCATTAGAGTAGAGATTATCAATAACCCGCATTAATAGTGTAGGCTCTGCCCATAAAATATCAGTATCAAGCTGGATTTCCGTCTGAATATTCTTCGATCTCGCGGGTAAACTGTGTGATAAAACCACTTCATTAACAATTTCCCGCAGAGAAACCTGCTGTTGCTCCGTCGGACCATCTGCCAGTTTACGGTTATAATCCAGTAATTGCTCGATCAATTGCTGTAAATGTTTACTACTATTATCAAGAATAGCAACCACTTCTTGCTGATCAGCCGTTAATGGCCCTGCCACTTCATCAGCCAGTAATTCTGTCCCTTCCCGCATACTTGCCAGCGGTGTTTTCAGTTCATGAGAAATATGACGTAAGAACTCATGGCGCTGTGATTCCAACCAAGCCAAGCGTTCACTGAGCCAGATAATCCGTTGCGCCAAAGAGCGGAGTTCTCGCGGCCCCTGAAAAGAATCTATGCGAACGCCTAATGATTGCCCTTCTCCCAATCGGTTAATCATGCGTTCAATCCCTTTAACCGGCCCGATAATCATGCGAGTAAATAACGCGACCAATAACGCACTCAGTAGAAATAAAATGAGACTCTGCCAGCCAAAAAATTGCCCTTTTTCAGCAATATCTCTCTGTAACTGTTCTCCTCGGCTGAAAATAACATCACGGGTAGCCTGTACCATCTGGCTATTAGCATTGGAGAATTGCTCAAGTAATTGAGCGGCAGGTTGGGTAGGTTCACTATTGAGACAAGCGATTTTTGTTAACTGCGACAGCAAATCGTTAAGCGTCTTAATATACTGTTGATCATCAAGTATAACCATCTGATCTTTCAGCATCTTAAGGTATTGCTGATATTGCCTTTGGTAGAGGTTTTTCAGCGTTTTATCCCCTAACACGCAATACTGGCGGTAACTGCGTTCCATCTCCAACGCAATACCTGTCATAGCCTCACTGCGGCGGGCATCCGCTAGCGTGGTACGGTTTATATCAGCCGCTTGCTCACTGAGTTGATCAAGACTCTGATAAGCCTGATAAGCCAAAACCAACAACGGCAATAACACCAGCCAGAAAGCCATGACAACTAATTGGCGCAATGAGCGCGGAAATAAACGCCATTTTTTCAAGGAAATCATCTCGTAACCTGTCAGTACACTCATGCTAACCGACAAAAGGCTGATAGAAAAACCCATCGGTTGATAAATTTTGCTGTGACTGAAAATCAGTGTAAGACGCAAACAGTACAAAGAGGCAGGTAAACACCTGGGCGATGACGGCGGAATAATAGTTTTTGCTACTATCCCGCCAGTGAGGATAACGCATGCCCGCTGTTTATCTACAACAGTCAGACATAGGTTGGTGCCTCACTCCACGTGTCGCCCGATGTTTGATAAGGCTCGAAAGCGATATCACTGAGTTGGACGGTAGGCACCTTACTCTGGCATCATTCGATGGTTTATGTGGCATCTCTCCACCTAAATGTGGGCCGACATAAGAAGTTGAATGAGCAACTGTGCCAACTTAATGCATATTCTATGCCAATATTAAAATTTTAATTATAACTAGCTGTTTTTACTTTAGAAAAAGTTAAACGTAACGTTTCAGCAACCTAACAGTTTCTTTTCCGGTATGAGTAAAATTTATTTTTTGTCGCCAATTAAAGACACCTAAAATCATGAAAATAAAAATAGATTAAAATCAAACAATTAAATGTCTCCTTTTTGAGACACCCATAACACCTGTTTGTCGGGTAATTGAGACAATGGAGCAATTGGGCATCTAAACGCCTAGGAATTCACTGATATAAGACTTTCACATCTGAATCACCAGCACTGATATCATGTCAATGGTCTATATATCTGGCCTTTATCAGCCAATGATGTACCATCGTAGATAGAAGCAAATAGGTCTCCATTCGGAGGAAAATATGTGTCAAACCCAAAACGAGGAACCGCTATATATGGTTCAAGATCTGACTCAATTTGAGATGCAGCAAAAACAAATAGCCTTGCTATGCCTACTTTCTCTTGCTGAAAAAAATATAAAATCGGGACGAGTAGTATCCCCTGATGAACTACGAAATAGCCTACGGAATTTAATCAACAATGACTGACAAAAAGGTGTGCAATTTCTGCTCACCCTTTTTCGCATCAGTTCAGCATATTCGAGTTAAAAGTAATATTCATCATGCAACGATGTAGTCACAAAAATTTCATTAATGTAGAAAAGGGTAAATAGAAATGAAAGTTATTGTTATTGGAGCAAGCGGTACAATAGGAAAAGCAATCTCGGAAGAATTAGAAAAAAATCACGAAGTCATTCGTGCTGGAAGGAATGGTTTAGATGTTATAGTCGATATCACTTCCGTTGATAGTATTAAGCGTATGTATGAAAAAATTGGAAAAGTTGATGCCGTAGTCAGTGCAACAGGTAGCGCGCATTTTGGATCAATTTCAGAATTAACTCCAGAGTTAAACGAAATAGGAATAAACAGTAAACTTAAAGGCCAAATTAACCTAGTACTGTTAGGAATGGACTATATTAACGATGGCGGAAGTTTTACTTTAACAACTGGAATTATAATGGACGACCCTATCCTACAAGGAGCATCAGCAGCTATGGCAAATGGTGGTGTCAAGGCATTTGTAAAATGTGCAGCAATTGAAATGCCAAGGGGAATTCGCATAAACAGCGTTAGCCCTAATGTCTTACAGGAATCATTAGATAAATACAGTGAGTTTTTCCCAGGTTTTAACGCTGTTCCTGCAAGCCGTGTAGCTCTTGCTTTTAGGAAAAGTGTCGACGGAGCTCAAACCGGACAAAACTACGAAGTTTATTAATTCAGAAAAAAGAATATAAATAACGTTTCATAATTCTGCTACACATGGCTTTCTTCAACTCATTATTATATACCCTATGGATTTCAAGATGCATCGCGACGGCAAGGGAGAGAATCCCCGGGAGCATAGATAACGATGTGACCGGGGTGAGTGAGTGCAGCCAACAAAGAGGCAACTTGAAAGATGACGGGTATAGATAAAATTATGAGTAGTATAAGATATAGCACTATTTTGGAATCTTATTTTATAAGTCTAAAAGACTTCTATATTAAGCGCTCCGATAAAGATTGATGGGGGGTTCTATCTCTAAACCTTTGATATAACGCTAATACTTACCACTAAGATCAAATTATTGCATTATACTAACCAACTAGGTTAATATCCGCTCATATGGAAAAACGAACCCCACATTGTAAGTTATCAGTGGTCAAGGCCATGATTGAAGCTGGAAAGGTACGTACCACACATGCAGCGCGAGTCGGTGCGAATGAGTTGGGGCTTGAGTTCTCCGATATGTTGGCCGTGGTGATGGCGCTCACTCCAGCAGACTTCTACAAGAGTATGACTACTTATTCTGATCACACTGTCTGGCAAGACGTGTACCGACCAAGTATACAGGCAGGCGACGTGTATCTGAAACTGACGGTCATTGATGACGTGCTGATCGTGTCCTTCAAAGAGTTATAAATAGGAGCTATGAACATGAAATGCCCTGTTTGCGGTGCAGCGGAACTTATCCATGACACCCGCGATCTGCCCTATACTTACAAGGGCGAAACCACAATCATTTCTGCGGTAACAGGCGACTTCTGCCCTGCCTGCGCCGAATCTATTTTGGATGCTGCGGAATCAGAACGCGTCATGTGCGAAATGCGGACATTCTCGAAGCAAGTCAACGCGGCCATAGTCGATCCCAAGTTCATTGCCAGAGTACGTAAGAAGCTCGCGCTTGATCAGCGGGAAGCTTCTGAAATCTTCGGCGGCGGCATCAATGCTTTCTCGCGCTATGAAAACGGCAAAACCAAGCCATCTTTAGCTTTAGTGAAGTTGCTTAAAGTGTTGGATCGTCACCCCGATTTACTCTCTGAGGTCAGGATGATGTGATTCTTTCTATTCGTTCTATTGGACTCCAACCCCTTAATTAATAGGTCTATCACCAAGCCATCCAAACATAGCCATTTATACCTCTGGATGGAATGCTAAAACAAATAAAAAAATGGCTTCAATTGTGATCTCATGTCAGTTACGAAACAAAGAATCTCAATGAAGCCAATCTATACTATCGCCTAAAAAAACCGCCTGATTACCCTAACTGCTTACGAGCATTACGGAAAATTCGCATCCACGGGCCATCTTCGCTCCACTCCTCTGGATGCCACGAATTATTCACCGTGCGAGATACCCTTTCTGGATGAGGCATCATAACAGTTGCCCGGCCATCAAGGCTGGTAACTGCGGTAATGCCATTCACTGAACCATTTGGGTTAGCCGGATAGTTTTCCGTAACCTGCCCATAGTTATTCACATAACGCAGCGCCACTAACCGGCTGCTTTCAAGCATCTCAAGATGCTGTCTATCTCGGAATTCCACTTGCCCTTCCCCATGAGAAACCGCAATCGGCATACGAGAACCTACCATATCTTGCAAGAACAGTGACGGGCTGTCAGCCACTTCCACTAAACTGAATCGTGCTTCAAAGCGCTCTGAACGGTTACGTACAAAACGCGGCCAATGTTCTGCACCCGGGATCAACTCCCGCAAGTTAGACATCATCTGGCAACCATTACAAACACCAAGCGCCAATGTATCAGGTTGTGCAAAGAAAGCAGCAAATTCATCACGAACACGCTCATTGAACAGTATTGATTTCGCCCAACCTTCACCTGCCCCCAACACGTCACCATACGAGAAGCCACCACAGGCAACCAGTGTCTGGAATTGGCTCAATCCAATACGTCCAGACAACAAATCACTCATATGAACATCAATCGCCTCGAAACCAGCTCGGTGGAACGCCGCAGCCATTTCAACATGGGAGTTAACGCCCTGTTCACGCAATACAGCCACCTTCGGCCTTACCTGCTGCAAAATGTAAGGCGCGGCAATATCTTCTGAAATATCAAAGGTCAGTTTTACATTCAATCCAGGGTCCTGATTATCCTGTTTAGCCTGATGTTCCTGATCTGCACACGCCGGGTTATCGCGCAGACGCTGCATTTGCCATGTGGTTTCTGCCCACCATAAGCGCAAGGTTCTGCGATTCTGGCGATAGACTTCAGTGTTGCCACTAAAGATAACAAAATCATTACCTGCTTTGGCTTTACCCAGATAATGCACGCAATCGGCCAGACCATGTTCTGCCAAAACGCTTTCAACTAACCCTCTATCCGATGCTCGAATCTGAACCACAGCGCCCAACTCTTCTGTAAAGAGCGCCGCCAGAATATCTTCATCAAACACACTGATATCAGCTTCAATGCCACAATGGCCGGCAAAAGCCATTTCAGCCAACGTGACCAGTAAACCACCATCAGAGCGGTCGTGATAAGCCAGTAATTTTTGTTCCGAAATCAGTTGCTGAATCGCATTGAAGAAACCCGCCAATTGTTCAGCACTACGTACATCTGCGGGTTTATTACCCAGTTGACGGTAAACTTGTGCCAATGCGGTACCGCCCAGCGTGTTCTTTCCTTGCCCCAGATCGATTAATAACAATGCATTATCTTCATCAGTGGAAAGCTCAGGAGTGACTGTACGGCGAACATCTTCCACTCTGGCAAAAGCGGTAATCACCAGTGACAAAGGCGCCGTCATCTCACGCTCCTCACCTTGGTCATGCCAACGGGTTTTCATCGACATGGAGTCTTTACCCACCGGAATTGTCAGCCCTAGCACAGGGCACAACTCCTCACCCACCGCTTTAACCGCCGCATACAAACCGGCATCCTCACCAGGGTGACCCGCAGCAGACATCCAGTTAGCTGAAAGTTTAATGCGTTTTAAGTCCTGGACATAAGCAGAAGCGATATTGGTCAGAGCTTCACCGACCGCCATTCGGGCAGAAGCAGCAAAATCCAGCAAAGCGACCGGCGCACGTTCACCCATGGACATCGCTTCGCCATAGTAGCTATCAAGGCTAGCGGTGGTAACAGCGCAGTCCGCAACTGGGATTTGCCATGGACCCACCATTTGATCACGAGCAACCATGCCAGTGACAGAGCGATCGCCTATCGTGATCAGGAAGGTTTTTTCTGCCACAGCCGGCAAATGCATAATGCGTTTAACAGCTTCTGTCAGATCGATATCCCGACGCTCAAGGCTTTCACCCCTCGCTTTTAATGTACTGACATTACGCAACATTTTTGGCGTTTTACCTAGCAGTACATCCAAAGGCATATCGATTGGCTGATTATCAAAATGTTCATCATTAAGCAGTAAATGACGTTCCTCTGTTGCCTCACCGATAATGGCGTAAGGTGCACGCTCTCGTCGACAAATCTCCTCAAACAGCGGAAGTTGTTCCGGCGCAACAGCCAATACGTAACGCTCTTGTGATTCGTTACACCAGACTTCCAGCGGGCTCATTCCCGGCTCATCATTAAGAATTCTGCGTAACTCAAATCGTCCACCGCGACCACCATCACTGACTAACTCAGGCATCGCATTGGAAAGCCCACCAGCACCCACATCATGAATAAACAGAATCGGGTTGTTTTCGCCTAACTGCCAACAGCGATCGATCACCTCCTGACAACGGCGCTCCATTTCCGGGTTATCGCGTTGTACCGAAGCAAAATCCAGATCAGCATCGGATTGCCCCGATGCCATAGAAGATGCGGCCCCTCCACCTAAACCAATGTTCATGGACGGGCCACCAAGCACAATCAGTTTTGCGCCAACAGAAATTTCACCCTTTTTGACATGTTCATCTCGGATATTACCGATCCCGCCTGCCAGCATGATCGGCTTGTGATAACCACGTAATTCGCTGCCGTTATGACTGTTGACTTTTTCTTCATAGGTACGGAAATAACCCAACAACGCCGGACGACCAAATTCATTATTAAACGCCGCGCCACCTAAAGGGCCTTCTATCATGATATCCAGAGCACTAACGATACGCTCCGGTTTACCGAAATCCTCTTCCCACGGCTGTTCAAAACCCGGTATCCGCAAATTGGATACCGAAAATCCCACCAGACCCGCTTTTGGCTTAGCCCCACGACCGGTCGCCCCTTCGTCGCGGATTTCACCACCAGAACCTGTCGATGCGCCCGGCCAAGGAGAAATTGCAGTCGGGTGATTATGCGTTTCCACTTTCATCAGAATATGAGCCTGCTCCTGATGGTAATCATATGAACCATTTTCCGCACGGGCAAAGAAACGGCCAACAGAAGATCCCTCCATCACAGCGGCATTATCTTTATAGGCTGACAGGACATAATCAGGAGTCTGCTCATAGGTGTTTTTAATCATTTTGAACAGCGATTTTGGCTGCGTCTGACCATCAATAATCCAATCAGCATTAAAGATTTTATGACGGCAATGTTCTGAGTTAGCCTGAGCAAACATATAAAGTTCAACATCTGTTGGATTGCGCCCTAATTTCTGGAAAGCATCCATCAGATAATCAATTTCATCCGGGGCCAGCGCCAATCCAAGTTCAATATTGGCAGTTTCTAACGCACTGCGTCCTGCTTGCAGAATATCAATGCGTTTTAACGAAACGGGTTGCTGACGAGAAAATAATTTCTCCGCCTGTTCCAATTGAGTAAAGACCGTTTCCATCATCCGATCATGCAGCAGTGATGACAATATTTGCCACTGTGCACCACTCATTTCATCGCTCTGGATATAATAAGCCAGGCCACGCTCCAGACGCACAACCTGGGACAGGCCACAATTGTGAGCAATATCGGTTGCTTTGGAAGACCAAGGGGAAATCGTTCCCGGGCGAGGTGTGACTAACAGCAATGTACCTTGGGGTTCATGTTCAGCCAGCGAAGGTCCATATTTTAGTAATTGTTGTAACTTTGCTGAATCAACATCACTCAAAGATGCATTAATCTCTGCAAAATGAACATATTCCGCATAAATATCATTGACCGGAAATTGCTGTTCTTGGCACACAGAAAGGAGTTTAGTGATACGAAATGCAGATAAAGCAGGTGAACCACGTAGAATTTTCATAGTAATCAATTCTCTCATCTTAGAAGCAAAGCTTAATAGATGCCTAAGGGGAAATGAGGCCATTATAGAGGATTGTAACCCATGACGAAACCGTTTGCGTGACGATTATTACAGCCAATTATCCTATCGCCAAATCATGCAAATAGTATCAATTAGGTTGCACAGCCCGTTTTTGTTCCGCAAAATGCTCAATCACTGGAAATTTAACCATAACAATATAGCGCGTTTCCACATAGCACCACACTGCGTTATACAGAGATAACCATTTGAATAATATAAAAATAAATTATTTCGTTATCATTGTTATCGCTCTTTTTTCTGCCGCCATCATTAGTCTGAACATCAGTTGGCCGAATAAACAGCAGGAGCAGATTAACAGGATCATTACCAGAGGAGAGCTACGGATCAGCACCATTAGCTCACCTCTGATCCATCTTACCGGTAAGAAAGAACCAAATGGATTTGATTACGAGCTGGTACAACGCTTTGCTAATTACCTTGGCGTCAAATTAGAAATCAAATTTAGAACAAATATCAATCAGTTATTTGATGACCTGGAAAAGGGTGAAGCTGATTTTCTGGCCGCCGGCCTGACTTATCATCAAGAAAGGCTGGATCAAACCCGCACAGGTCCTGCCTACTATTCTGTATCCCAACAACTGATTTATCGCAAAGGAACTCCACGCCCCCGCTCTTTTAAAGACTTAAAAGGTAAACTACTAGTCGCTTCTGGTTCTGCTCATGCCAGCACATTGAAAGAAATGAAAGCGAGTTCCTTCCCTGAGCTCGAATGGAAGGAGACACAGCAATATAACACTCGCGAACTACTGGAACAGGTATCAGAAGGTAAACTGGATTATACGTTAGGTGACTCGATTAATGTCGCGTTGCAACAACGTACTCACCCTAATCTGGCCGTCGCTTTTGATGTGAGTGAAGATAATCCGCTGACATGGTATTTAAAACGCATTGACGACTACAGCCTTTACGCTGCCATGCTGGATTTTTTCAGCCAGCTAACGGAAAAAAATGTCATGCCACGATTGGAGGAGAAATACTTTGGTCACGTCCACTCATTTGATTATTTCGATACACTCTCTTTTCTAAGTGCCATCGATAATATTCTGCCTACCTATCGGCCACTATTTGAAAAATATTCCGGTGATATCAGTTGGCAACTACTCGCTGCCATTGCCTGGCAAGAGTCTCATTGGGACCCACAGGCAACCTCACCCACGGGTGTACGTGGCCTGATGATGTTAACCAGTCAGACGGCTAAAGGGTTAGGCGTCATTGATCGCCTTGATCCGGAGGAGAGTATTAAGGGAGGGGCGATCTATCTGCAAAATTTAATGAAACGACTACCTGAAAATATCCCTAAAGATGAACGCATCTGGTTTGCACTGGCAGCTTACAATATGGGTTATGGACATATGTTAGATGCCCGTAAACTGACGGCATCACAGAAAGGAAATCCCGATAGCTGGCTCGATGTCAAAAAACGGATTCCACTATTAAGCCAGAAAAAATATTATACAAATACCACCTATGGCTATGCCCGTGGACATGAAGCTTATCGCTATATTGAAAATATTCGCCGTTATCAGCTTAGTTTAGTCGGATATTTACAGGCCAAAGAAAACCGGAAAAAATTAATTCCCCAAGAAAACCAACCAAAATAAAAGTAAACAAATATAAGGCCCTAAGGAGTCAATTACAGCCATTATATATCCTCAGTTATATTATGTTTGACAACTAATTCAGCTAACCATACTAAATTCGTCAGGACACTATCTCTCTCAAAGGATAAATCATGATTAATTTAGACATTAACGAACAAAACAAAATTATGGTCGTCAGCAGCCATGTATTTAGTCCGACGACGGCAAATGGTCGTGCCTTTACAGAGTTAATAGAAGCATTAAAAAAGAACAATTTCGCTGTTATCCTGGCTGCTACATTCCAAGATGGCATAGCTACCGTTTCTTCTGACTCCTCACTATGCTGTATTTTTGTTGATTGGACTTCAGGAGATAATAACTATGAATCTCATAAACAAGTCTTAGAATTACTGAAAGAAATACGCAGACACAATACAACCATTCCGGTATTGTTGACCGCGGAATATTCCAGTATCGACACACTGACACTTGAAGTCATGGGATTGGCAAATGAATTCGTCTGGATGCTTGAAGACACGGCTGGATTTATCGCTTCTCGCGCCAGTTCGCTAATTAAGAAATACTATGCTCAATTATTACCGCCTTTCACTCGTGCATTACTGCAATACACCCAAGAATCACCAGAATATTCCTGGACTGCTCCTGGGCATCAAGGTGGTGTTGCACTGACTAAGACAGCGGCAGGAAGAGAATTAATTAATTTCTTTGGGGAAAATTTATTCCGAAGTGATATCGGAATAGAAAGAAAAATACTTGGCTCATTGCTAGATCATACAGGTGCTATTAAAGAATCAGAAGAATATGCCGCAACGATTTTTGGTGCTCATCAAAGCTATTGCGTTCTTAACGGCACTTCGGGTTCTAACCGTATTATCATGGGTGCCATTATTGGTGAGAAAGAGATTGTTATATGCGATCGCAATTGCCATAAATCTATTGGACAAGGTTTAATCATGACTGGAGCTTTGCCCGTATATCTTATTCCTCAACGCAATCGCTATGGTATTATTGGCCCCATTCCCAGAGATCAATTTCAACCAGAATATATCCAACAACTTATTGAACAACACCCATTAAAAGCGATCGCGATAGACAATAAGCCTGTTTATGCGGTCATCACCAACTGTACTTATGATGGAATATGTTATCACGCAGAACAAGCACAAGATTTACTAGCAAAAAGTGTTGATCAAATTCATTTTGATGAAGCTTGGTTTGCTTATGCGCGTTTTAATCCTATGTATAAACATCGTTACTCAATGCGTGATGACCCAAATGATTTTGACAATAATGGCCCGACAATATTTGCCACTCAATCCACACATAAGATGTTGGCAGCGCTATCACAATCATCCTATATCCATATCCGCAATGGTAAAAAACCCGTTGAACATTCCCGTTTCAACGAGTCTTATATGATGCACTCCACAACTTCACCGCTATATTCGCTTATCGCCACTAATGAAATTGCAGCGGCCATGATGGATGGCCCACAGGGGCAAAGACTGATACAAAACGCGATTAATGAAGCCGTAGACTTCCGTCTGACATTAGCAAAAACCCATCATCAATTTAAACAAAAAGATGATTGGTTCTTCTTACCCTGGAATGCCAGAGAGATTATCAGCGCAGATAGCGGTAAATTAATTCCTTTCCATGAAGCAAACAGAGAACAATTGGCAACGGATCCTGCCTGTTGGGTATTAAAAGAGGGAGACAAATGGCATGGATTTACCAATCTATCAGAAGAATGGTGCCTGCTAGATCCAACAAAAGTCGGTATTTTATGCCCAGGAATGAATGATAATGATGAATTGCTGGAAAATGGCATTCCAGCCGAAATTCTTTCCGCTTATCTCAGTCAGCATGATATTGTGCCGGCACGTACCACCGATTTTATCGTTCTTTGCCTGTTTTCTATTGGCGTCACCAAAGGTAAATGGGGAACATTGATCAATGTATTGTTGAATTTCAAGAAACACTATGACGCTAATACTTCACTTAAACAATGTTTGCCAAAACTCGCGAAGCAATACCCTGAATATTATGAAAATATGGGGCTCAAAGATATTTCGGATAAAATATTCGGATATATAAAAGAATATGAAATAGATATTGAGCAAAAGAAATCATTTAGCCAATTACCTGAGATAGTGAAACTCCCCCGACAAGCACACCTTGATCATATGGGAGGCCGCACTGAACATATACCACTTAATGAACTGGCAGGGCGCATATCTGCTGTGAGTGTCATTCCTTATCCACCAGGTATACCAATAATCCTACCGGGAGAACGTTTTGGTGATGAACATGCGCCCCGGTTACAATATATTCGCCAACTCGGTGAATGGAATAACAAGTTCCCAGGCTTTGAAAAAATCCTAGAAGGCGCAGAGATGATAAACGGCGAGTACCATATATGGGTACTAAAAGAGTGAATCCATAGGGTATATCTATTGATTTTCTTCCTGCTGTTTTCTGGCTGCTTTTAATGCTTTATGTTGCAGCCGACGTTGTTTGAAAAAAACACTCAACATCGTCGAACATTCCTCAGCAAGCACGCCACTGGTAATATCAATTTGATGATTCATGCCAGGATGGCGCAATATATCAACCAAAGAACCTACGGCGCCAGTTTTCATATCACTGGCGCCATAAACCAGCCGCTGTATTCGGCTATGTATTATAGCACCAGCGCACATAGTACAAGGCTCAAGCGTGACGTATAAGGTGGTATTTATCAAACGATAATTTTGTAACTGCTCTCCCCCTTTGCGTAACGCAATAATTTCAGCATGAGCGGTAGGATCATGCGCGATAATAGACTGATTCCAACCTTCCGAGATGATTTTATTATCAGCAACCAATAGAGCACCAACAGGTATTTCCCCCTGCTCTTGCGCTTTCATTGCTCGTTCGATGGCCTGCTGCATCCAATATTCATCACTATATTTTTCAGTCACTGCGGTATCTCATTTGATTACATCAGGGACAATTATAACGATTTGTTTTACCTATTTTCCAGATATATTTTCTTATTATTCCACGAGGCATATACATCAGAGATAATTTTATATATCGCTTATTACTACAACATCCCATAAATCAACCACTAAATATATAATACAACTCTATTTTACGACATCATTACATTTCCTTTAAATAAATAATAAGCCGAAACAAGTTCAGCTTATTATTCATTCTAAAATATTAATTAAAAACCGATTGCAAAATAATCTCCATATACATAAGTATCATTAGCAGATAACCTGATTTCACTTCCATAAGCATTAATCGTTCGCGCGGCAACCCAGGAGTTAAAAGTATTCAATGTCCCGTTAGGTGCTGCTGACATCGGAAATATCCAATCACCAACAGGTGACATAAAAACCTTCAGACAACCATGCTTAAACGGTGTTGGTAAAATAACTTTGTTTATCGCTAATGGAGTAAAATTATGCCTTCCCCACTGAAGTATTAATCCGCCCGGCAGTTGTTGATAACCATTATGAGATAAACTACCGGGGAATTTTTTGTTCGCGTGACACTCTAATGAATCAGCAAAAGTCTTATTAAGTGTTGTCAAATCACCATTATCCAAAACATCCTTTCCACACTGCGTGGACATAAAATTAGCCACGACAGAGGCTATTGTTGATGATTGTCGTAATGCCTTATTTAACATGTGAGTAGTAATACTTTCTGGAGGAAACCCAGTTTGTAAATTCTGACTTTTTTCATATTCTGGTTGACTCACTACGTTGGCATTATTATTAATAGAAAAAGCTTTAAAATCATTCTTATTACTCATTTATCCTCCTCACAAAAAAATAATAGATTTCATTTACTAAGAACTTACTTACATAGAAATTTTCAAATACAAAGCTAACATCAATGTACAAACAATCAATAAATCTATTTTAATCATTATATTATTAAATAAAATATAACAAAATATTATTACAACATAATACAACTAACTCTTTTAAAAAAAACAAACAACACTATTTAGAAAACAATTCAGTTAATTTTATTAATTTCAACTCTATTAAAGGCAATATAATCAGGCATTAACAAAATGAATCATTTTTTGATCAGAAACAAAAATGATATTACATACACCCATAAAAAATTGTAGCAACAAGGAAATAATATAATAATGGAGCAGAAAGCTAATTTAATTAAAAATAGGATTTTAAGAGTTAACTATATTTTCCGTATATAAACAGGCTTGTTCTATATAACTTATACTTCGACACGCGGAATAGTAAAAGTTTTATTCCCCAGCCAAAAGTAAAAAAACCGAATGAATTATTTAAGGGAATACGAACATGCTTACTTCCGGATTAACGATGTTGCACTTATTATGTGAATCAAAGCCTCATTTTTATATCAATTTCTAGTATTAATCTTTCAGTATAGAAACTATTGAAGATAGTTTATAAAAATAAGAGACATTAATAGTTTTGATATATTTTCGATTACAAGATGTTAAACAATTTATTGTCATCAGTCATACATAAATAATCAATCGTTTAAGTTATAATATAATCTTACTATCCTCTTTTTGGAGTAGACTATAATTGAAATCAATCTCGATAAATTAGCTATACTATAACTCAACATGCTAATTATAACAGAACATTATTTTATTTAAGGAAAGTGCATATGAGTCACAAGAATGATTTTAAAGCTTTTTCTATTAATAATAATGCCAACGTAGTGAGTCAACCAGAATATGAAAAAAGTCAGAATTTAAAAACTGGGTTTCCCCCAGAGGATATTACTACTCATGTGTTAAATAAAGCATTACGTCAGTCGTCAACAATAGCCTCTGCCGTGGCTGATTTTATCGCCACACAATCTGGCGATGATGTTCTCGATGATGGGGATATTATTAAATTAATCGCCCAGTTAAATAGAGCTTTAGAACAAAAAATTATAACTAAAATTTCCAACTCCGCATTAGAAAAAACACAAAATGGCGCAGATATTCCTGATAAAAATGCGTTTGTGAAAAACTTAGGTTTAAATGAAGCTGCAAAACGGCAAGTAGGAACGGGGATTAATCAGATACCAGATATGTCATTTTTCACCAAAAATTTGAATGAAACTGGCTGGCAAAAATCACCTTCTGGTCTAATTGAAATGTGGGGAATAGCTCAAGTTAATGGTTATGGTTCTTACACATCTGGATATTTAAACAACTTTCCAATACCATTCCCAAATAAATGTTTTAATGTCACGTTAACTCATAATGGCCACAGCCCTAACGCGGCGGGAATATTTTCAGTAATCATAGAAAATCAGCGTGAATTTCGATGTTTTAGAAGCCCTACTAACTGGGCTCCCATTGTTACAGCATATTTTAAAGCAATAGGATATTAATTTAATAAAATTCAAATTGCCATAATCATTTAATTAACATGGTAAAAAATTTTGACCGATAAAAACATGTACTCAGCATATTCAATAAGGCATTACTTTTACAATAATTCAACATGTTATTTATATACCCTATGGATTTCAAGATGCATCGAGACGGCAAGGGAGTGAATCCCCGGGAGCATAGGTAACGATGTGACCGGGGTGAGCGAGTGCAGCCAACAAAGAGGCAACTTGAAAGATAACGGGTATAAAGTTTATCACTTAATTTAAGGAGTATAATATGAGTCCTAAAAATGATTTTAAGGCTTTTTCTATTAGTAATAATGCTAATGTAGTGAGCCAAGAAAAATATGAAGAAAATCAGAATTTGAAGACTGGGTTTGCACCAGATGGTATTACCACTAATATATTAAATAAGGCATTACGTCAATCATCCACCATATCCTCTGTAGTCGCTAATTTTATCGCGACACAATCTGGCAATGATGTTCTGGATGATGGAAATATAGATAAACTCACCGTTCAATTAAATAAGGCGCTGGAACAGAAAATGGCGCCAAAGGTTCCCGATGCCTCATTAACACAGAAAGGTATTGTTCAGCTTACAGATGTGGTTGGTAATAGTAATTCACTCGCTGCAACTCAAAAGCTCGTTTCTGATGTAAATGATAATGCTAACAATAGATTAGCCAAAAACCAAAATGGGGCAGATATTCCCAATAAAAATGAATTTGTGAAAAATCTCGATTTGCTGGACACCGTCAATTTGGCTAAAAATGCTGTGCCGAATAATAGGAAAATTAATGGTAAGGCGCTGACTGGAGATATCAATTTAGGGGCTGGTGATGTGGGAGCATTTAAGCTCGGATTAACAGGAAAATATTCTGTTGATAACCAAGTCCCGTGGAATGTAGATTCAGGGTCATATGACTTACTGAATCCGAAATTTAGTGATCATGTTGTGCACTTCTATAACGGAGCTGGGAGTTGTCCGGCTTTTCAATTGAAAGTACATTACAAAAACGGAGGTATTGCTTATCGCTCGGCTCGTGATAATTACGGATTTGAAGAAGATTGGACTAACATTTATACAACAAAAAACAAACCTACTGTAAACGAACTTGGTTTATCAGAAACCGTAGCATTGGCGAAAAATGCAGTTCCTAATAACAGGAAAATTAACGGCAAAGCGCTGGTTGAAGACATCAATCTAGAAGCCGGAGATGTCGGGGCGTATTCACGTTCAGAATCTGACAGGCGATATCAAAAGAAAGGCCCTAATCAGGGATGGCAAAAAATAGGGGCCGGTGGAGACAGCGGAAGTAGTATATTACTGAGTCAGGACATACGAGGAAGATGTATATATTTACGTACTGGTAGCCCAGGTATATTTTTACCTTTACAAATGCCTCCAATCGATAATATTTTGGTTGGTGCCGGATATGGTTCAAGAGGATGGCTCGTTGTGCATTCGTCAGATGGAGGACTGAGGTTATCTATAGTAAACAAAGAGGATTGCCCTGATATTACAGAAATTTATATTGCTGATTAGAATTATGGGCTGCATGGCAGCCCTTTTTATTTTTTAGGAGATAATTTACCCCCTATTTTACAAAGATATTTACCTATACCCGTTATCTTTCAAGTTGCCTCTTTGTTGGCTGCACTCGCTCACCCCGGTCACATCGTTACCTATGCTCCCGGGGATTCACTCCCTTGCCGTCGCGATGCATCTTGAAATCCATTGGGTATATATTTATCGAACAAGCACAAAACAAATATAACAATCTAGCCAACAGATAAAATAATATTATTTTCGCAACCGACATTCTGACGCCCTGTATTTTAACAAACCATTTAAAAATTGACAAAAGAGACAAGATAATTCCAAAATACCAACATTTTGAATATGCTTTCGATTACAAGACATTAAACGATTTATTATCATTAGCCATACACAAATAATCAATCAAGTGATTAATAATGGAATCTTATTATCCTACTTTTGGAGTAGACTATAATTGAACACAATCTCGATAAATCACCTACACTATAACTTAATATATTAATTACAAAAGAACATTATTTAATTAAGGAATATATATGAGTCCTAAGAATGATTTTAAAGCGTTTTCTATTGGTAATAACGCTAATGTAGTGAGTCAAGAAAGATACGAAGAAAGTCAGAATTTACAAACTGGATTTCCCCCAGAAAATATTACTACCCATATACTAAATAAATCATTACGCCAGTCGTCCACAATAGCCTCTGTTGTAGCTGATTTTATTGCGACAGAATCTGGCAGTGATGTCTTGGATGATGGTAATACAACCAAACTTACTACACAATTAAATAAAGCGTTAGAAAAAAAAATTACTACAAAAATTCCCGATGCCTCATTAACACAGAAAGGTATTGTTCAGCTTGCAGATGTGGTTGGCAACAGTAATACACTGGTTGCAACTCAAAAGCTTGTCTCCGATATAAATAATAACGCCAATAACAGACTAGAAAAAACTCAAAACGGCGCAGATATCCCCAATAAAAATGCGTTTGTGAAAAACTTAGGTTTAAATGAGGCTGCAAAACGGGAAGTAGGAACTAGAGTTAATCAAATTCCAGATATGTCATTTTTCACTGCAAACTTGGTTCAGAATGGTTGGCAAAAATTACCTTCAGGTTTAATTGAAATGTGGGGAATAGCATTAGTTTCTCTCGGTGGAAATCCTAATGGCGGATATATTAATAACTTTCCAATACCATTCCCAAATAAATGTTTTAGCATCACATTAACTCACAATGATTGGGACCCCGGAGCAGCAGGAATATTCGGGGCGTCTGTAGTAAATCAGAGTCAGTTCAAATGTTACAGAAGTTCTACCCCTCATACGCCTAATGTTTATACATATTTTAGGGCAATAGGATATTAATTAAAAATAATTAACTTACCATGATGATTATTTAATTAAAATTGGCAGAGAATTATGAACGATAAAAACTATATATTCAGTGAATTAAATAAAGCATTTTATCCGATATCATTACAACAAGATTATATTGCAGCAGGATCATGGCCAAATGACCCTATACCTGTAACAGATGACATATTCCATAAATTTTCAGGAATACCGCCCACAGGAAAAATACTGTCCTCTGGAGAGGATGGTCTTCCTTGTTGGAAAGATATTCCACCCCCAACGAAAGAGGAATTGATATCTATCGCAGAAGCCCAAAGAGCGAAATTCATATCTCTTGCAAATGAGAAAATAACGCCGCTTGCTGATGCTATAGAACTTGATATAGCTACGAATGAAGAAACACTATTACTTAAAGAGTGGAAAACATATCGTGTGATGCTTAATCGCATTGATACTTCAACAGCCCCAGAAATTGACTGGCCAATTTCACCATTATCGTAATTAAAAAAAGGACCGGGATTAGGATAGTTCCCGGTCTTTATCATCCTATTTATTCAGATATTTTTGACCTTCCAACATCTATTTCACCATTTTATTTACCAAAATCAGTGACAAATTCTTTTCTACAGTTAAAAATCATCAAATGTTAAATATAAATAGCCTGGATAGACTCTCGTTAAAAAACATTGAATACTTATTTCCATCAAAAATATAAAAATAGTTAACCTTATTAGAAATAATAACACCCCACTATTTTTATCCTGAACTAGACTATGATAAGCATTAATCACGATAAACCAGCCCAATAATAACCCAATGTATCAATTATATAATAATATTATTTAAGGAATTTGCATGAACCCAAAAAATGATTTCAAAGCTTTTTCTACTAGTAATAATGCTAATGTAGTGAGCCAAGAAAGATATGAAGAAAGTCTGAGTTTGTATTCTGGGTTTCCACCAAATGATGTTCCCACTCACTTGTTAAATAAAGCATTACGTCAGTCGTCAACAATAGCCTCTGTTGTCGCTAATTTTATCGCGACACAATCTGGCGATGATGTTCTCGATGATGGTGATACCATTAAACTCAACACTCAATTAAATAAGGCGTTAGAACAAAAAATTATAACTAAAATTTCCGATTTCGCATTGGAAAAAGCACAAAACGGCGCAGATATTCCTGATAAAAATGCATTTGTGAAAAACTTAGGTTTAAATGAAGCAGCAAAACGAGAAATAGGCACTGGAATTAATCAGATTCCAGATATGTCGTATTTCACTGCAAACTTGACTAGCGCTGGTTGGCAAAAATTACCTTCAGGTTTAATTGAAACATGGGGATTTGTACTGGCTAACGGCTATGGCTCTCTTGAGGCTGGATATTTAAATAATTTTCCAATACCATTTCCTAACGCCTGTTTAAATATTACGTTAACTCATGGTGGTTATAACCCCCAAGACGCCGGAATATGTTCAGTACACGTAGTAAATCGGAGCCAATTCCGATGTTATAGAAGTCCTACTAATCATGTTCCTCCTGTTGGAGTCTATTTTAGAGCGATAGGTTATTAATTAAAAAAAATTAATTTATCATGATGATTATTTAATTAAAATTGGCAGAGAATTATGAACGATAGAAACTACGTATTCAGTACGTTAAATAAAGCATTTTATCCGCTATCATTACAGCAGGATTATATTGCAGCAGGCTCATGGCCAAACGACCCCATATCTGTAACGGATGACATATTCAATAAGTTCTCGGGAATACCTCCCGCAGGAAAAATACTTTCCTCCGGCGAAGATGGTCTTCCTTGTTGGAAAGATATCCCACCACCAACAAAAGAAGAATTGATATCTATAGCAGAAGTCCAAAGAGCGCAATTTATATCTCTTGCAAATGAAAAAATAACGCCGCTTTCCGATGCGCTAGAACTGGGTATAGCAACAGACGAAGAAATGCTATTACTCAAAGAATGGAAAAAATACCGGGTGATGCTTAATCGGGTTGATACTTCGAAAGCACCTGAAATTGACTGGTCAATTCCACCCTTATCGTAATTAACAAAAAGACTGGGATTCAGGTAGAACCCGGTCTTAATCATTTTATTGATTCTGATATTTTGTAGTTATTCAACACCAATAATCATTAAAATATTAAACCAATTCAGTCATACCACATAATTCCTCCAAGGAATAAATGAGACTTTATTAATGAAAATAAAGATCATTTTCAAACATTAAATGCAAATAGTTTAGATACATTTCAGATTACAAAAAATTAACATATTCATTACCAACAATTATATAAAAATAGTTAACCCTATAAGTTATAAGAGTATTCCATTATTATTTTTTCTAACTAAACTATAGCTGGCGTGAATAGGGAAAAATTATTTTTATAAAAATTCACTATATTGCTTATAAAATACACTGCTTAATTGGAGAAAAATATATGAGTCAAAAGAATGATTTTAAGGCTTTTTCTATTAATGAAAATGCAAATATAATGACCCAAGAAACATATGAAAAAGAACAAAAATTACAAACTGGGTTTCCAACAGCAGATATTACCCCTGAACTATTAAATAAGGCATTACGTCAGTCGTCAACCATATCCACTGTCGTCGCTAATTTTATCGCAACACAATCTGGCGAAGATGTTCTGGATAATGGGGATATAGACAAACTCACCGCCCAATTCAAGAAATCCTTAGAACAAAAAAACACAACAGAAACTCCCGATGCCTCATTAACAGAAAAAGGAATTGTTCAGCTCACAGACCAAATAGGCAACAGTAATACACTTGCTTCAACTCAGAAGCTTGTTTCTGATGTAAATGATAATGCTAATAATCGACTGGCAAAAGACCAAAACGGTGCAGATATTCCTGATAAAGCTGCATTTATAAAGAACCTTGGTTTATCAGATTCAACAAATATAACGATAGGGAATGGTGAAAATCAGGTACCTAATATGTCGTTTTTCACCGCTAACCTGAATCAGGTCGGATGGCAAAAATTACCTTCGGGTTTAATTGAAATGTGGGGAATAGCATCAGTTAAAGGCAATGCTTATGCCGAAGCTGGTGCTTTAAATAACTTTCCAATCCCATTCCCGAATAAATGTCTCAACGTCACGTTAACTCACGTTGGTAACGCTCCTCAACATGCTGGAACATTTTCACTAATGACGGTCAATAATGCCCAATTCCAATGTTTTAGCAGTATTCCAAATTTACAAATTCCTGTAGCAGCATTTTATAGAGCAATAGGGTATTAATATGAACGATAAAAACTATGTATTTAGCGCATTAAATAAAGCATTTTATCCACTATCATTACAGCAGGATTATATTGCAGCAGGCTCATGGCCAAACGATCCCATATCTGTAACTGATGGCATATTCAATAAGTTCTCGGGCATACCTCCCACCGGAAAAATACTTTCCTGTGGCGAAAATGGTTTTCCTTGTTGGGAAGACACTCCACCACCAGCAAAAGAGGAATTAATATCCATAGCGGAAAGCCAAAAAGCACAATTTATATCTCTTGCAAATGAGAAAATAACGCCGCTTTCCGATGCACTAGAACTGGGTATAGCAACAGACGAAGAAATGCTATTACTCAAAGAATGGAAAAAATATCGAGTCATGCTTAATCGGGTTGATACGTCAAAAGCCCCAAAAATTGACTGGCCAATTGCACCATTATCGTAATTAACAAAAAGACCGGGATTCAGACTGAATCCCGGTCTTTTTGTTATTACTAATACTACAATGGTTAATGTTCCGTCATCATACAAACTATTCTCCACCAAGATTTTTTAGTTCATACGATATTAGTGATCTTGTACGTCATCGAAATTTATTTTCCAGAATAAATCTTTCAACATGAAAATTATTTAATATACCTATATAAAAAGGCATTCATTACTCAGATATTCTTTCAATTTAAACATATCGGATTGTTTACTACTCAAAATATACGAAAATAATTAACCCCATAAGCTATAAAAATGTTTAATTATTATTTTTTCATCTCTAAACTGTGAGAGATGGAAAATTATCCTTACAATAACTTAAAAAATCACCTATAGAACCCACTATTGAATTTTAGGAGAATATATATGAGTCCCAAAAATGATTTTAAAGCGTTTTCTATTAGAGATGGTGCAAATGTGGTGGCTCAAAATTTATATGAAGGCACTCCAGAATTGCAGACTGGATTTCCCCCAATAGGCCTTACCACGCATGTATTAAATAAGGCATTACGTCAGTCATCAACAATATCATCTGTTGTAGCTGATTTTATTGCGACAGAATCTGGCAGTGATGTTTTGGATGATGGCAATATAGTCAAACTCACTGCACAATTGAATAAAGCGCTAGAACAAAAAATTACAAAAAAAGTTCCCGATGCCTTATTAACACAAAAAGGTGTTGTTCAACTCACAGATGTCATTGGCAATAGTAATACACTGGCTGCAACACAGAAGCTTGTCTCCGATATAAATAATAATGCCAATAACAGACTAGAAAAAACGCAAAACGGCGCAGATATTCCTAATAAAAATGAGTTTGTGAAAAACTTAGGTTTAGATAAAGCTGCAAACTTGAAAGTGGGAAATGGAATTAATCAAGTTCCAAATATGTCTTTTTTCACCGCAAACTTGGTTAAGAATGGCTGGCAAAAATTGCCTTCGGGTTTAATTTTAATGTGGGGATTAGCACAAGTTTATAACCATAGCGACCCTCAATCTGGGTATTTAAATAACTTTCCAATACCATTCCCAAACGCATGTTTTAGTATCACGTTAACTCACCGTGGTAATGACCCTCAAGCAGCAGGTATATTCTCAGCAACGATAGAAAATCAGCATCAGTTTCGGTGTTATAAAAATCTTAATTACCATAAACTCACTACTTTTACATTTTTTATGGCAATAGGATATTAATTAAAAAAATTATGGTAGATTCACATAATAAGTGCAACATCGTTAATCTGGAAGTAAACATGTTCGTATTCCCTTAAATAATTCATTCGGTGTTTTCCCACCCCGTGTTTTTCGGGGGCGATTA
>NZ_JBHFKV010000017.1:0-86856 GCF_042879355.1 Photorhabdus sp. RM71S
TGTGTTAGGAGGGCTAATCGCTTATTGTTTCAAAGAGAACAAACCGTCACTGAATATCTCCCGCTCAGAAATGGACATATTAGTGACGGCTTAACCAGAACTCAGGTTAATCAGTCTCAAGGCAAGCTGATAACCGTCAAAAAACTTATCCCAAAAGTCCATCCGTAAATAAAGCTAATAAAAAAATTAATCAATTCTGCATTTCTAAATTTCTAAGCAGTTACAAAGCCAAAATATTGTGAATACCTTAGCAGTATGGTAACCAACGGTAGTAAGCGATATTAACTTGAATTTCCTGAGTCTCAGGGAGAAATTACATGAAGGGGACACTTAACACAGCGCCAGGTCAATAAGCTGGCCTGCATACGCAGGCCTATTTTCACTTGATCCCGTGCAAAACATTTTCTGTCTGGAGAGAAAGGGGCGAAAATTGACCCGCTCTCAGTTCTGTCAGTGCATAGAGGAGACGTCCCATCCTACCATTACCATCAGTGAAACCGTGAAAACCGACGACAGCAGCAAAGAGCTGTTTCCCAATCTGGGGATCTTCCTTATCCAATGTCTCTAAATGATGTGCCAGCATTGCTGCACCGCCTACACTGGAAGGAAGGCTCCCACCGCTAATTGCTGGACCACGATAATCACGCTCTATGTTTGGAACCAGTCTATGATGAAGCTCCTTAAGAACTTGGCTATCAGTGAGATCTTTTCCATTATGGGTATACTCCTTGAGTAGCGCGGTGAAGTTACTCCATTCGTTCCCCTTTGAACTGGATGCCTTAAGGATCCAGGCGGCAGCGCGGTCAACATTATCAGTTAGCTTATTTGGGTTATAAGACTCTTCAGGAAGAATTTCTGCATAAATGCCCTGATTAAGATCTTGGCCTCTTATTACTTCTTGATGATGTTGAGCTGCCAGCAAGTGCTTCTCTTCCATCATCAAAACTGGCTCAAGACTGGCAACAGCATTAGCAGCCGAAGGTTGCTTACGCAATTGTTCAAGACTGACAAACTCCTGCTTAGGGGCAACCAATTTGTTGGTCAATTGAGCTGTTGCCTGATGTCCCATCAGATCCTGTAATTTTTTACCGGTTTCTGTATTTTGTAGCGACTCTGACATAGTACGCTGTAGCAAAAGCGTATGTTCAGCCAACATGTCTTCTGTCATTTTATGTGTATCTACTGTTCTTAATTTCTCTAGTACTTGTTCTAGTGTCCGTAAACTGCCATCCTTAAACAACATACGAGCATGGCTAACCGAATCAGTGCTCTGTAGACGCTGCTGTTGCGCCCCTTCGGTAGAAAAGAGGGTTTTAGTCACCTCTTTAGCCACTGAGGCACTACTGCCATGCAAGAAAAATTTACTTACCCCCTCAAAGAAACGGGCAAGTTGATTGCTTTTTGGATGCGTACGCAAAACCTGTTGCAGGTCTGCATTAATATGGTATTCATGGCCAGCAATTTGCAATTTACCTTCGTTACGAACCTGCTCTTGTATTTGTGATGAGGCATGTTGTAATGCGGTAAGATTTTTAAATTCGATCATAAATTATTCTCCTGTCATAAGACGACGGCAAGGTATTTTTCTGTGATAGTGACGATGGAAATGTATTTGCCCAAGTAATAAATTCAGACAATTCATGTTCCAACTTATTGGCCGTTAGATGTAGCAAGGGTAATATTCTATACGCAACGACCCCAAGCTCTTGATGCCAACCAACGCTAGGTAACTGATTATTTAATGGATTAAGTGCTATATTGAGCAAATAACGAAGAGTGTCAGCATCGGCTGAATCTGGAAGTACCATATCTATCTGGCCAATAATGACTAAATATTCTTCTTGGCGACGCAAAATAACAGGCATAGCGTTATCGATGAGTAAGAAGCAATTTCCCTCTTCATCAAAAGAGAGTCCATTCATACCCAATTTGGCTGCCAGTTCGGTCATTAATATATTAGTGAGATAATCATTCATAGTGGAGAAAGGAAACCCAATCATTTTGATGATAGGATTTTAAGCTTTCAGCAATATGATGGCTGTCAGATCTAGTCTATCTTTTGTATATTGGCAACCAATATTAAGCAGTTATATACCCGTTATCTTTCAAGTTGCCTCTTTGTTGGCTGCACTCACTCACCCCAGTCACATAGTTAGCTATGCTCCTGGGGATTCGCTCCCTTGCCGTCGCGATGCATCTTGAAATCCATAGGGTATAACAGCTTTACCATAGATAAATGCAAAATTGACAATCGAATCAATTCCATAGACTAGATAATATTTAGGCGCCAACTTTTCAGAGGTATCCTTTCGTGGAGAAATTGCGCTGGGGGGCTTCTTAATCGCGCGTCAAACTCGTTTTTTATATAAATTTATAATCAAATCAAAGCGCTCACCAAACGGCCAGCGCTTTGTCAATAATCTGAGGGGCTTTTCACCCCCCTTTATTAGACCTATAATCCTGTGGTCTGGCTGAAAGCAGCCTTCAACGCCGCTACCAATTCATCATTTTGTGATTGGGTCAACGGCTTACCTTTATCACTAATAAACTGTAAGCTGCTCCGGTTATTCAAATCACCAACCTGTAATTTGTAATCACCTTCACTAATGGATGGTTCATTAACACCCATTGATTTCCAACTAGATGAACTGAGGCTTTTATAAGTTACAGTAATAGAACCCGTTGAACGGCTGCGGCTACCCACTTTCATACCTACTTTTTCCAGTGCTGCCGGTAATCTATCCCAAACAATATTATATGGTGCCCGAACAATCATCTGAGGTAATCCAGATGTATCACCACCACTCTGTACGTCCAATGAACCTAGATTACGCGCCACAGAGTCATCGCTAATACGTTCACGCTGCTGATTTACACCTTCAATTAATTCATTGAGCATCAGTGCGTTATAACGTTGGATTTCAAAAGGATCAGTTATCTGATGATCACCTTGTCTCAGCCCTTCATTAGTCACGGATAATTCAATCTGATAGCTCTGGCGTGCAACACTAATACGATGACGAGTCTGATATGGAACATTTTCATCTGCTCGCGGCCAATCGATCCAATCGGTTGTCAATGTCTGGCTAGCATCATCACGTTGGCTAACTTGGAAACCTTTTTTCAATAGCACATTGTTAATCTGTGACCACAGATGACTATTCTCAGGAGTGCTTTCAAGTAGCAACTTACTGCTCTTTACACTGTTTTCAGTACGGGAACCACTCAATAGGGCTAGCGCCTGAGATGGCGGGCGAATATCAAGCGCTTTCCCAACCTGCCCTTTAGAGGCTATTGCTGGAATATCATATTCACCATTCTGCAATGGCAATACCATACCCGCAGGAACTTTCAACGCCTTCCGGGGAGGTGTTTCAAGATATGTCTCATCATCATTGACTTGGCGCTTATAGCTCTGGTCGCTGGAACAAGCTGCCAATAATATGACAAGTGACATACCAGCAACCTTCATCACCTTCGATTTTTGCAACAATATTGCCATTAAAATTCCCTAAATTTTACAATAATCCGGCCATTTTCAAGGCTTTTTCAACTGAGACTTTTCCTGCATCCGTCAATGGCGTCATCGGCAGACGCACGGTGTCATCAGCAATCAAACCCAATTTGTGACATCCCCATTTAACTGGAATCGGGTTAGGTTCAACAAATAGCTGACGGTGTAAATCCATCAGACGGTTATTTAACTTACGCGCCTCTGCAAACTGGCCGTTTAATGCCAATTCACAAAACTTAGCAACATCAGGCGCTGCAATGTTTGCAGTAACAGAAATAACCCCTTTGCCACCAAGCTGAATAAAATCCAACCCACTTGTATCATCACCACTCAATAAGATGAAACTATCATCATTAACCAATTCTTGGATTTGACTAACGCGATTTAAGTTCCCTGTAGCTTCTTTAATTGCGACAATATTTTTAATCTTCGCCAAACGCGCTACAGTTGATGGCAGCAGATCACACCCGGTACGAGAAGGCACATTATACAAAATTTGTGGTAAATCCGTATTTTCAGCAATCGTTTTAAAATGCTGATATAAACCTTCCTGCGACGGCTTATTATAATAAGGCGTTACCGTTAGGCAACCAACAACGCCACTGTTTTCAAAACGTTTCGTTAGGGATATTGCCTCAGCAGTCGCATTTGCACCTGTTCCGGCAATAACCGGAATACGCCCATCAGCCAATTCTACGGTTGTCAAAACAACATCACCGTGTTCATCATGACTCAATGTAGCAGATTCTCCGGTTGTCCCTACCGAGACTATCGCTGATGTCCCACTAGCAACATGGTAATCGATTAACTTTTTCAGACTGGCCTTATCAACCTGACCACTCGCATCCATTGGTGTTACCAGCGCAACAATGCTACCTGTAAATTCAAATCTCCCGCTAGACATTACATAACCCCCTATACAAACAAGAACTCCATGGTACTTTTTAGTCATTCAGAAGGAAACTATTTAACACAGGATTTCAATGAATTTTGTTAATACCAGATAACCTCTGTTAAAAAGAAGTGATAACCAAAGTAATTTATTGAAATTCAATGATAGAGAATGGGAATACAATAGAGCAACTTTGATGCAATTGACCTTGGCAGCATAGCCTTTTTATGTTTACCTTAACGAAACCACAGCAGAGAAGGAAAAGTGACTTTGCCACAATCAGAACAACATTTTCTCGTTATAACCGCTTTAGGCGCTGACCGTTCTGGTATCGTCAACACCATTACTCGTCTTGTGAGTAAGTGTGGTTGTAACATTGAAGACAGCCGATTAGCCATGTTTGGCGAGGAATTCACCTTCATTATGCTACTTTCCGGTAGTTGGAACGCTATCACAATGATTGAATCCTCACTGCCACAGAAAGGGGCCGAGCTCGATCTTCTTATTGTAATGAAACGCACAAAGTGCGATACCCACACAACATTTCCTTCCACGGTTTCCGTTAAGGTTGATGTTGATGATTCATCCGGTATTGTTGAGCAGTTTACCAATCTGTTTACTACACAGGATTTTAATATTGCTGAACTGGTATCAAAAACACATCCACCAGAAGGCGATATCCCTGCTCGGTTGCAGATCCAGATTACCGCCCACAGCCTAGAGGATGACGGCATAATTATTAAGCAGGCGTTTAATAAGTTATGTACAGATCTAAATGCACAAGGCAGTATTAGTATTCTTGAACCACTTTAGTTGAAAGATTAAACGGAGAATACGGGATGAACCCATTGAAAGCCGGTGATAAGGCCCCTCAGTTCAGCCTTCCTGACCAAGATGGAGAAACAATCAATTTATCTGATTTCGAAGGCCAGCGTGTTTTAGTCTATTTTTACCCTAAAGCAATGACTCCTGGTTGTACTGTACAAGCCTGTGGTCTGCGCGATGAAATGGATACATTAAAGGAATCAGGTGTTGAAGTGCTAGGCATTAGCACAGATAACCCAAGTAAATTGTCACGCTTTGTGGAGAAAGAAATGCTGAACTTCACATTGTTGTCCGACGAGGATCACCAAGTTGCTGAACAGTTTGGTGTCTGGGGCAAGAAACAATTTATGGGAAAAACCTACGATGGTATCCACCGTATCAGTTTCCTGATTGATACCAACGGTAATATCGAGTACGTTTTTGATAAATTTAAGACCAGTGATCACCACCAAATCGTGGTGGATTATCTGAAACTGCACCCTTAAATAGAAAATGACTCAAAATTTAATCACGCTCATTTAACAGCTCAAGATGCCAGGGGCAAGTACGGGAGGGATATCACCAACCCGTGCTTCCTCTAATAACGGGTACCCGCATCATTAAAAATAAATTTACTCTTTTATTTCATCGTCTTCTATTATAACTATATCTTCCGGCCAGGCTTGGATCACCGCTTTAATCAGCGTCGCCAGCGGAATAGCAAAAAATACGCCCCAAAATCCCCACAAACCACCAAAAGTAATCACAGAAAGAATGATTACCAACGGGTGCAAGTTTACGGCTTCAGAGAATAAAATCGGCACCAGCAAGTTACCATCCAGCCCCTGAACAACCAAATAGGCAATAATCAAAGTCCAGAAATCTGTTCCGACTCCCCATTGAAATAGCGCAACCAGTACAACAGGAATCGTGACAATCAACGCACCCACATAAGGAATTAACACTGACAGCCCAACCAAAACAGAAAGCAGCAATGAATAATCCAATCCAAGAAATGCAAACACCGCGTAGGTACAAATACCGACGATCACCATCTCGGTGACTTTACCCCGAATATAGTTAGTGATTTGCTGGTTCATCTCGCGCCATACCTGCCCGGCCAAAATGCGGTTACGTGGCAGGACCCGTTGCAATGCTTGCAACATCTGGTTTTTATCTTTTAGCAAGAAGAAGGCCATCAGTGGCACAAGAATCAGATAGATAGCCAGCGTTAACAAACCAATCAGTGAAGCCACCGAAAATTTCACTACAGACTCTCCAGCAGTTGAAATCTTACTGCGCAAATTTTCGGCCATCATATCAATGATGCCAGCATCAACCAAAGCCGGATAACGGGCTGGTAATGTCTGGGCATATTCATTAAACCGATTAAGCATATTGGGTATATCTGACAACAGATTAATTCCCTGCTGCCATACAGTTGGCGCCACAATCAAGATGACCAACAAACTAATACTGGAAAAAATAATCAGCACAATACAAACAGCCACTGTGCGCGAACATCCCAGTCTTTCAAGTTTAGCCGTTGGCCATTCCAACAAATAGGCAAGAACAATCGCCACCAGCAAAGGTGTCAAAATGCCATGTAAGAAATAAATAATGCAAAACCCTGCCAACAAGATAACAAATAACGCAATAACTTGCGGATCAGTAAACCGACGGCGATACCACTGTATAATCATATCCAGCATTGACCAGGCTCCTTGATAGCAATATTCATATTTCTATTTTTCTTAAAAATTGATTAATTTTTAAGGTACCCTTGTTTATCATACACGCATTATCTAAAACGATGGTCAAATGAGAGCATTTTTGTTTTATGAAAATAATGTCTAATCAATCTCTGACAGCAATATTAATCAGTACATTATTGCTAACAAGCTCCCCTGTTCTCAGCGCCTCCATTGAAGATTCATTGCCGGATATCGGTACCACGGCAGGTTCAATCCTGAGCATCAATCAGGAACTGGCAATGGGCGATTTCTACGCTCGCCAAATGCGTGACAACGCTCCGCTGATTTATGACCCATTATTGACACAATACATTAATGCCCTTGGACAAAGGCTAGTGGCTCATGCAGACTCAGTTAAAACGCCTTTCCATTTCTATCTGATTGATAACCCGAATATCAACGCTTATGCTTTCTTTGGCGGTAATGTAGTACTCCATGCTGCACTTTTTCGTTATAGTCGTAATGAAAGCGAGCTTGCCTCCGTAATGGCTCACGAAATTTCCCACGTTACTCAACGCCACCTGGCGCGAATGATGGAAGATCAGCAACGTACAGCACCGCTAGCCTGGGCAGGTACGTTGGGTTCTATTCTTTTGCTAATGGCTAGCCCACAAGCAGGGATGGCAGCCCTCAGCGGCACTATTGCCGGTATACAACAAGGTATGATCAGTTTTACTCAATCCAATGAACAAGAAGCTGATCGTATTGGCATGCAGACATTACGTAAAGCTGGCTTTGATCCTCAAGGTATGCCAGATTTTATGCAAATCATGGTAGATCAAACCCGTTACAGTTCTAAGCCACCAGAAATGCTACTCACCCACCCGTTACCTGACAGCCGCCTTGCTGATGCACGTAACCGCGCTAATCAATACCCGGCCCAGAACATTCCACAATCTCAAGATTTTCTGTTCGCCAGAGTTCGTGTTATGGGCATGTACACCACCGAGCAACGCGACTATCTTAAGCAAATTTTAGAAAATTATCGGAGAGGCACAGCTAAAGAGCAACTTGCCGCCGCTTATGGCCGAGCAATCTTGCTTTCTCAAGATAAAAAATACACTGAGGCACGGGCTATTCTAGAACCACTGTTAGCAAAACAACCGGATAATGTCTGGTACATTGACACAATGACTGATATCGACATTGAACAGAACCGAATTGCTCAGGCTATCACCCGGTTACAGAACGCTTTGCAGAAACAAAAGGACAATTTGGTATTGCAAATCAATCTCGCTAATGCACTTATTCACGCAAAACAATATCAACAGGCTTTAAAACTGCTCCATCGCTATACATTCAATAATCCAGATGATCCCAACGGTTGGCGCCTGATAGCCGAAGCTGCCGCCAAACAAGGAAAACGCCATGAAGAATTATCAGCGCATGCTGAAGAAATGGCACTTCGCGGTCAGTTTGGCAATGCCATCAAATACCTCAGTAGTGCCAGCGCACTGGTAAAATTAGGTAGTTACGATCAAGCACGTTATGATGCTCGTATCGATCAATTACGCCAGCTACAACAGCGTTACAGTCAATACAAACGTTAAGGAATTCTCATGCAACAGGTGACAATTTATCATAATCCCCGCTGCTCAAAAAGCCGTGAAACTTTGGCACTTATTGAAGAACGAGGAATTAAGCCACAGATTATTCTTTATCTGGAGGTTCCTCTCACTGTAGAGCAATTATCCGTTCTGCTAGAACAGCTTGGTTTTCATGATGCACGCCAATTGATGAGAACAAAAGAAGATCTATACAAGGAGTTGAATTTGGCTGATGAAAAACTTACTCAGCATGATTTACTGAAAACGATAATTGCCAACCCTAAACTGATTGAACGCCCAATCGTGGTTTGCGGTGATAAAGCCAGACTTGGGCGCCCACCGGAAAAAGTAAAAGAAATTCTTAATTGATTAAGAATAGATATGATGATGGTGACACCACCATCATCTTCAAAGGTGCAAAATATCCTTCACAAATGGAATCGTCAGCTTGCGCTGGGCCACTATCGAAGCGTGATCTAACTGATTCAATGCCATAAACAGAGTCCGCATTTCTCTGTCTAATCTTTTCAATAAAAAGCGCCCTACATCTTCTGGCAATTCAAAGCCGCGTAACTTCGCTCGCAATTGCAAGGCTTGTAATTTCTCATCATCAGAAAGCGGTTGTAATTTATAAATTTGCCCCCAATCCAGACGAGAAGCCAAATCAGGTAACTTAAGATTAATCTGGCGAGGTGGGCGATCGCCGCTAATAAGCAAACATGTGCGACCGATCTCCAGGATGCGATTATAAAGATTGAAAATTGCCATTTCCCACTCTTCATCACCAGCAATACTCTCAATATTATCAATACAAACCAGTGATAAGTGTTCCATGCCATCAAGCACCTCAGGGATAAAATAGGCACGTTTATCCAGCGGAACATAGCCCACAGCTTCATCTTTCAGGGACAACTCAGCACAGGCGGCATGCAACAAATGACTTCGGCCCCCACTGTCACGGGACCAGAAATAAATATAGCTGCCATGCGGCTGATTAATGGCCAATTTGATTGCAGCTAACAGGGTGGCATTTTCCCCCGGAAAGAAACTGGCAAAAGTTTCATCATCGGGAAGATACAAAGGTAACGAAAGCTGCGATGGTGTGTTCAGAAGCACCTCAAACAGAGCTGGTAATAAACGCCAACAAGTTTATCACAGAAAATAGTTGTAAATGAACTGTATAGGTAAAGAATAAAAAAACTATTTTTAGGATTCAATAAGTTAAATCCATTTCAGCCCCAGAAGAGCATAATATTTCGTCATAACACAGAACAGCCCGCAACCACTTGTAAAATAATAGTTTAATCGAACGACTTAAAAACTACCCTAATGATGAAAATCAGCGGATATTTATGTAATATTTTTAGGCACCAGAACTAACTCCATCTCATCGGCAAGGTCTTTAAGTTTTTCGTTAACTTCTTTAGAAGTAGCTGCTGGCTCAGATTCAATAGACACACTCAAATCGCCTTCTTTTACTCGATCCCCAAAAATTATTATCGCTTTGCCACCGTGCTGCTTAGAAGACCATCGAATTGCTTGAGCATCAGGATTATCATGATAAATTTGGGCTGCCCATCTCCGAGTAATATGATAATCCGATGCTTCTGATTCTACTAGCTGGCACTGAATAATTCCCCACTTCTTCAGTATTCGTGGATTGATATCCACATACTTGATATTTTTTCTCGGAATAATTTGGCTACGCACTAAGTCATCTAGTTTACCAAGATAAACAGGTATACCGGAGCAATTCAATGGAATATCATGTAAAATCGTCTCCATAATAGCTACTCCTATATTTTCACCACCATAGATTGTCGGAATGAAAATTCCATTATTTTTGAACGGGCTAAAACGAGCATTGCCAATGCCAGGATTAAATTCAATCCCTTTAAACTTAATTCTATGAATACGTTCATAGGTGTACCAGCTTTCCACTTTTGAACCTTAACTCCTGTATTCTCTGGAGGAAATGGTATATTTTCTTGAAGCTCCTTTTCATCATCAACCATGACGTGGCCCTTCAACTTCTTCTTTGGCTGCCATATAAACATCATCAAGTTGAGTTAATAAAAGATCCTTTGGCTTTTTATTACTGAGCCAACTATTTGGTGTACCAAACCAAATAGCTATTGACCAGGGCGTTTTGTTCTTAAACAGCTCAATAACGTTTTTTATCACAGGTAACGGCTGGCCGCCTTCGTCTAGAGCATACAACGGGAATAGATCTTTACCATTAATGGGCAATGCGAATATTTTTTTCGACTTTTTCAACCGATTTGCCGCAGCGCTGGAATTAATCGATTTAGATCCGGTTAATCTGCTAAGTTCACTTGCAGTTAGCCACTTTGAATCAGTAAGGATCTGATTTTTTAATTTTTCGAGGCGTGCTTCATTACGGTAAGCAAATTCACTTTCAGATGGTTCAGTCACCAAAGGCAAATGTTTGTGCTTATTGAATGTAGTGACAGCAGTTACCGCGCTAGCTATTGCAAGCTTAATATCATAATAATCAATTGATCTTGGCAATTTCACGACAACATATTGATCTGCCTCATCAACGGGAATATCAGACAAATTGATATGCTTAGCAACATCCTTATTGTTTGACAACTCAATGGTATCCATTGAAAGAAAGTTAAAGCTGACATGCTTCGACTTAGTTTGGGATTTAGTAATCATACTGCCTCCATATTGTATCTACTTGAGTTCGTATTTTGCATATATTAGTTATATGGATGATATGGCGTATTTATGAAAAAGGCAAAGATTAACGATCCATAGCCGATAACCATACAAGGTATAAACAAGCACTCACCCTCATTCCATAAGTGAGAAATCTCGCTGCAACGTCCTACATAACTTGACATTTTCACACTATGTACAATCCAAACGAAGATCACATTCTATCGCTATTCCTTAAACTATTCTTGATTAATATGCGAACAAAATCGCAACATATTTAACATAAGTTGCTAGTCTTAATAAAAAGTGAAAGCTCTCATCAACCACTTATCCCATAAGAAACGATATAACAAACTGGAGATTGAACAATGAAAAAAATCCTATTGTGTTGTGCTGCCGGTATGTCCACCAGCATGCTGGTACAACGCATGCAGGCAGAAGTGATAAAACGGGCATTGGACATCGAGATCAAGGCTGTTCCCACGGTTGAATTAGAACACATGATAGCCGACGCTGACGTTGTTTTATTCGGCCCACAGGTGAGGTATCAATTGGCCCATTTTTCCGCTATCGCCAAACCACTTGGTAAACCAATAGACGTTATTGACATGATGGATTATGGCACTCTTCGTGGTGATAAGGTTCTCGATAAGGCATTAAGCCTGTTGGAATAAGCAATTTCATCATCACGCGGAGTACCCTCATGAGTCTCTATACCTCTTTTATGCGTGTTTTAGAAAACCACATTATCCCGTTTGCCGGGCGAATCGGTAACCAGCGGCATATTACAGCAATGCGTGACGGCTTTATCTCAGCCATGCCATTTTTGATCATCGGCAGCATAATGTTAATTGTGGCAAACCCACCCTTCGATTTACAGACTGCATCCTCATTCGGCCAAGCTTGGTTGTCCTTTGCCAAAACTCACTGGGACACCATCACAATGCCTTACTTTATGACGATGGGATTAATGAGTGTCTTTGTTTCGGTCGGTACCGCCTACAGTTTAGCTAAATCCTACGGTCTGGACGGGTTAACTTCGGCTTTACTGTCACTAATGGCGTTTTTGCTAGCAGCAGCACCACAAATAGAAAACAAAATAGCACTCGATTTCCTCGGTGGCGCAGGTGTATTTACCGCATTAATTTGCGCTATCTGGTCAGTTGAACTAACGCGTTTACTAAAAAAATATAACATTACCATCAGAATGCCAACACAAGTGCCACCAGCAATCGCCCGTTCTTTTGAACTTCTGTACCCAGTCATAGGTATCTTGCTGACAGTTTATCCCGCCAGCTTGCTATTACAGAGTGAATTCAATCTACTTATTCCCGCAGCCATAATGCAGATGTTCCACCCACTCATTTCCGTCGGTGATACTCTACCTGCCATTATATTGGCACTACTCATTGCTAACCTACTGTGGTTTGCCGGTATTCATGGCGCTAATATTGTCACTGGCTTGATGGCCCCTATTTTTATGGCAAATATTGCTGCCAATGCAACATTAATGGCTCAAGGTACTGCTACAACACACATTTTTACTGACCCTTACTGGTCGTTTTATATCTGTATTGGTGGCTCTGGTTCTACACTGGTTCTGGCGATTCTTTATCTGCGCAGCCGTTCTATGCATTTGCGTACTATCGGAAAACTGAGCGTGGTTCCGTCCATATTCAATATTAACGAACCACTACTGTTTGGCTCACCGATTGTGATGAATCCAACCTTATTCATTCCATTACTGGTTGTGCCATTGGTCAATGCAGTATTGTCCTACAGCGTCCTGCATCTTGACCTGGTGCATAAAATGGTCGCTATTTCGCCCTGGACTACACCGGCGCCATTCGGCGCAATGATTTCCGCCGCCTGGGATTATCGTGCGGCAGTGCTAGTGATCATACTCACGATAATCGACCTCTTTATCTGGTATCCCTTCTTCAAAATTTTTGAAAAACAGTTGGTCAACGAAGAAGATAAACAGCGAGAAAACACAGCATCCACCGGTGTAGAAACTCAATCCCAACCCTAATTTTCGGAGGATTTACACATGGATTTAGAAAAAACTATTGTAGAACTGCTGGTTCATGCCGGAAGCGCACGCAGTCATGCACTAATGGCATTACAACATGCCAGAAATGGTGACTTTCAAACAGCACAAACACTGATGGCAGAATCCCAACAGGCAATCAAAGAAGCACACACGATTCAAACTACCCTCATCGGATTGGATGAAGGCTGCGGTAAATTACCTGTCAATCTCATCACCGTCCATGCGCAAGATCATTTAATGAACGCAATGGTTATTCAAGATCTTGCCAGCGATATGATTGAACTCTATCGTCGAATACCATCGCAAGAGGAAAAGGTATGAAACGAATCAAAATAGCCGTTATTGGTGGCGGTAGCAGCTACACACCTGAATTAGTCGAAGGGCTTATTCAACACCAAAAAAATATTCCACTATCTGAACTGGCATTGGTTGACATTGACGGTGGAAAACAGAAAGTAGAAATTATCGCCGCGCTTACTCGCCGTATGTTAGCTCGTCACGGCATGGAACACGTTATTGTCAGCGTCCATTTCACACCAGATAACGCCATTCGCGGTGCCAATTTTATTTTAACTCAACTGCGTGTCGGCCAGCTTCCGGCTCGCGCTGCGGACGAGCGTCTGGGGCTAAAATATGGCTTGATCGGTCAGGAAACTACCGGCGTAGGCGGCTTTGCCAAAGCATTACGTACCATCCCCGTTTTGCTGGATATTGCCCATAAAGTTGAAAAACTTGCACCAGACGCATGGATTATTAACTTCACCAATCCAGCCGGGATCGTTACCGAAGCGATTTCCCGCTATAGCAAAGCAAAAATTATCGGCCTATGTAATGTCCCGGTCACAATGCACCACATGATAGCTAATATGCTACAACGCCCTTATCAGGATGTGCAGTTACGCTTTGCCGGGCTGAATCATATGGTCTGGGTACATCAAGTACTGGTTGCAGGTCAGGATAAAACTCAACAGGTACTTGATATGCTATGCAATGGCGCAGTCTTAACCATGAATAATATTCAAGAGGCGCCCTGGCCTCCACCACTGCTCAAGGCTCTAGGCGCAATCCCCTGCCCTTATCACCGCTACTTCTACCAAGCCCGCAATATGTTACAGGAAGAGCGCGAGGCTGCGTTCGAACAAGGCACACGAGCAGAACAGGTCATGAAAGTAGAACAGGAACTATTTGAACTGTATGCTGATCCAGAACTCGATCACAAGCCAGAACAACTCAGTTTCCGCGGTGGTGCATTCTATTCTGAGGTTGCATTGGATCTGATTTGCGCCATTCATAACAATCTCGATAGCCAATTGGTAGTCAATACCACAAATCACGGTGCTATTCGAGGTTTACCGGACGATGCTGTCATTGAAACCAACTGTATTATTAATGCAGAAGGCGCCCACCCGCTGACGTTCGGCCGCCTACCTGACAGTATGTATGCTCTGACACAACAGATAAAAACCTATGAACGCTTAACGATCAAAGCAGCGATTCATGGTGATCGCAATGCTGCACTATTGGCACTGATCACCAACCCACTGGTTGCCGATATAGACATTGCTTCACCACTATTGGATGACGTATTAACAATAAACCGTGATTATCTACCGCAATTTCAATGAATAAGCGGTACCTGATTAGTTAATTTGAAATCAGAACAAGCATAAAATTAAAGCGATATCTGTTACTTCTGACTAATAGATATCGCTAACTAACTTTGTAACCTCTTTTTTTTTGCGGCGCCGCACGCATTTATCTTTCACATTAAGTTTGAATAAGAGATTTTGTATTATACTGCGCTGAAATCAATTGATTGAAGAATATTGAAAATAACAGTTTCAACACATTGAAATTTTGAGAAATTCTATGCCTTTTAAAATAGAAAACCTGGGATATGGCGAAGCCCATATCGCAGATTTTATGGTGTCTGGCGTGGAATATACCTTGATTATAATGGAGATTATTTCAAAGAGAGATTCTTCTGTCGTTTTGCCTGAAAATTACAGCTTCGATATAAATAATTTTTTTGAAGTTTCATTTGATGCAAAAAACAATTTATACCCTATTGATTTCAAGATGCATCGCGACGGCAAGGGAGTGAATCCCCGGGAGCATAGCAAACTATGTGACCGGGGTGAGCGAGTGCAGCCAACAAAGAGGCAACTTGAAAGATGACGGGTATAAACAATAACACGCTATTTGAGAGGCATCCTACAAATAACCATAATCAGATGATAGAGATTATGTACACAGTTGAAAGGCTGATTAATGAGCACTATAATGCGGTCAGCCCTAGTGGATACATTTTACTAGCTGCGGATGAGCGACTGAACAGAGTCTATAAGCGGTATATTAATCGATTTGTGACACAAAACGGCTTTACCATGATAGATAAGTTAGATCCAAACGGGAGGGGTTATGTCATACATATCGAACAAGCTGAAAAAGAAAAGCTTGAACTCGAAAAAGCGGTAGCTAAAAAAGCTGAACGAATGAGATCTGCTTACAGCGCCCTAAAAAAATCCGAAAGAGAGGGTACTATTCAGTATCTCAATGGAAAACGAAACTGGTACGTAGTCCGATAAACTTTAAAGGGAGCTTTTCGCTCCTTTTTTACTCCACAATAAACAAATCTGATACCCTAGATAATGACTTCCTTTTGTATCTACTTAGTAGATACTCATACGGTTATAATGTTACTTACTAGACATGAAGAGACATTTATGGAGGCATAGATATGCGCACTCAAGCAGTTTTGCAAAAATGGGGAAACAGTATTGCTCTGCGATTATCGGGAAATCTGAAAAAGATACCTAATTTTGAAGCAGGTGATATCGTAAACATTAATATCAGTGAAGAAGGATTAATTATTCAAAAAGCCGTCAAGAAACGATTAACCGAGTCTGATTTATTAAATGGCTTATCCGCTTATACTGCGCATGCTGATGAACTGGCAGCTCCGAATCACAAGGAACTCAATTACTGATGTTTGTTCTTAAACGTGGAGATATTTGCTGGCTTGATTTCGAACCAACAAAAGGCAAAGAAATTGGCAAATATCGCCCAACACTCATATTATCGCATGAAACCTATAACCGACTAACTGGATTAGTTATCTGTTGTCCTATTAGCACCAGTATAAGAGGAGCACCTACAGAAGTACCTGTCACTAATCTGGAACAACCTTGCATAGTAGCAACAACTTTGATCCAAACTCTAGATTGGCGGCAATGCAAAGTGAAATTCATCACTGAGTCAGAACCTGGACTTCACGATGAAGTTCTGCTAAAACTCATTCTTCTCATTGGTGGCGAACATTTGCTTTCCTGCCTCTCTTACGAATAAAATAATGACCATCATCCCCACCTTTTCATAATGAAAACTACTCAAAGCGGGCAAATCAGCCCAAGTTTATTGCCCTATTATTTACCGTGCTTAACAGATTCAACGGAAGATTCAATATATCGTTCTTCGGGACGGAAAACCGTGACCAGACGGAAAATCAAACTCATACTGATACCTACGATCGTTGCCAGCGCCATGCCTTTAAGTTCAGCAACACCGATATTAATTTTCGCCCCACTGACGCCGATGATAAGAATCACGGAAGTCAGGATAAGATTTTGTGCTTTGTTGTAATCTACTTTTGAATCAATCAGCACTCGAATACCTGATGCGCCAATAACGCCATAAAGCAACAGCGAGACACCTCCCATGACCGGAACTGGTACGGCCTGAATTGCTGCCGCCAATTTACCGACGCAGGAGAGCAAAATCGCCAGCACCGCGGCACCGCCAATAACCCAGGTGCTGTAAACTTTGGTAATTGCCATGACACCAATATTCTCGCCATAAGTCGTATTTGGCGTTGAACCAAAGAAACCGGAAATCACGGTTGAAAAACCATTTGCAAACATAGAACGGTGCAAACCCGGCTCTTTTAGCAAATCTTTCTTCACAATATTCGCCGTCACAACTAAATGACCAACATGTTCAGCTATGACAACCAGCGCCGCAGGCAAGATAGTCATAATAGCGAACCATTCAAAACGTGGTGTATAAAAAGTTGGCAATGCAAACCACGGCGCTTCACGTACCGGCGTCAGATCAACTACGCCCATTAGGAACGCCAACGCATAACCTACCAACACGCCAATGAGAATCGGGATGATAGCCAAGAATCCACGGAACATAACTGAACCAAGAACGGTTACCGCCAGTGTTACCAGAGAAATGGTCAATGTTGTTGAATCAACATCGGCACTTTCCGCCGGACGCAAACCCGCCATATCAGCCGCAACACCGGCAAGTTCCAGACCGATAACAGCAACAATCGCCCCCATTGCCGCAGGTGGAAACAGCGCATTAATCCAACTTCGCCCTGCCACCTTAACCATCAGTGAAACCAGACAAAACAGCACGCCACATATAATAAAACCACCCAAGGCTAATTCATATCCCAGAGGCAACAACAATAAGACCGGTGAAATAAAAGCAAAGCTCGATCCCAAATACGCCGGAACCTTTCCTTTGCAAATCACCAGATACAACAATGTACCGATACCATTAAATAGCAGAACTGTCGCCGGGTTGATTTTAAACAAAATCGGCACCAATACCGTCGCACCAAACATAGCAAAAAGATGTTGGAAGCTGAGTGGAATGGTCTGTAAAAAAGGAGGCCGCTCATCTACTCCAATAGTGCGACGGGTCATCTTATTTATCCTCTTAATATTATCGCGTCAGAACCAAAAAAAGCCGACTCAAAAGTCGGCTAACTTATTATTTCGTACCAAATATTTTATCGCCTGCATCCCCCAAGCCAGGCACAATGTATCCCTGTTCATTGAGTCTCTCATCAATAGAAGCTGTATACAGTTCCACATCAGGATGGGCTTTTTCCAGCGCGGCAATACCTTCAGGAGCAGCCACCAAAACTAGCACTTTAATCGACTGGCAGCCTGCTTTTTTCAGTAAATCGATAGTTGCAATCATGGAACCACCGGTTGCCAACATGGGGTCAACCAACAGCGCCATACGTTCATCAATATTGGAAGCCAATTTCTGAAAATAAGGGACAGGTTCTAAGGTTTCTTCATTACGATAAACCCCTACGACGCTGATCCGGGCACTGGGAACATTCTCCAATACACCATCCATCATCCCCAATCCCGCACGCAAAATAGGTACGACAGTTATTTTTTTACCTTTAATCTGCTCAACTACCACCGGACCACACCAGCCATCAATAGTGACTTTTTCTGTTTCTAAATCAGCGGTTGCTTCATAAGTCAGAAGGCTTCCAATTTCTGCGGCCAGTTCACGAAAGCGTTTGGTGCTGATATCATGCGCTCGCATCAGGCCGAGTTTATGTTTAACAAGTGGGTGATTCACCTCAACGATCTTCATGGACCTCTCCTACTGTATGTCATGTCGCCAGCAGACAAAAAAACGGCGAGATTATACCGCCTTTTACCCATAACACCACCACCAATCCGTTGATTTTCATCAAACATAGCCCTAATTACCGAGAACAGAAATCCGAAACAAGAGTCTCGCAAACGTTTGCTTAGACTGTTAGAATTGCTACTATTCTGTCTTAATTTATCAAACGCAACCGCCTTGGGGGCTTCGAGTGACCAACAAAACCTCTCTCAGTTATAAAGATGCCGGTGTCGATATCGACGCCGGTAATGCCTTAGTCAACCGCATTAAAGGTGTTGTAAAACAGACCCGTCGTCCAGAAGTTATGGGCGGTTTAGGTGGGTTTGGCGCTTTATGTGCATTACCACAAAAATACCGCGAGCCAATTCTGGTTTCTGGTACTGATGGTGTCGGCACCAAGTTGCGTCTGGCAATGGATCTCAAACGTCATGACACTATCGGCATTGACTTAGTTGCAATGTGTGTCAATGACCTGGTTGTTCAAGGTGCAGAACCCCTGTTTTTCCTTGATTACTATGCAACCGGGAAACTGGATGTTGATACGGCTGCCAGCGTTATCAGCGGTATCGCAGAAGGCTGTCAATTATCCGGCTGTGCTCTGGTTGGTGGTGAAACCGCAGAAATGCCGGGGATGTACCACGGTGAAGATTATGATGTTGCCGGCTTCTGCGTCGGCGTGGTTGAAAAATCAGAAATCATTGATGGCAGTAAAGTTCAGGCGGGTGATGCCTTGATTGCCCTCGCCGCCAGTGGCCCTCACTCAAACGGCTATTCTCTGATACGCAAAATTCTGGCCGTCAACAACACCGATCCAGAAGCAACAGAGCTTGAAGGTAAATCATTGGCAGATCACCTACTCGCCCCGACAAAAATTTATGTGAAATCCCTTTTATCCTTGATTGAACAGGTTGATATTCACGCTATTGCTCATCTAACCGGTGGCGGTTTCTGGGAAAATATTCCGCGTGTTCTGCCTGAAAATACCCAAGCACAGATTAACGAATCCAGTTGGCAATGGCCGGCCATATTTAGCTGGCTGCAACAGACAGGCAATGTCAGCCGTCATGAAATGTACCGTACATTCAACTGTGGTGTTGGAATGGTGATTGCATTACCACCAACAGCCGTTGAACACGCGATTGAATTACTCACTGCTGCCGGTGAAAAAGCCTGGCAAATCGGCACTATCGCGACACTGAAAGAGGGTGAACAACAGGTTATCATTAAATGAAAAATATCGTTGTACTCATCTCTGGCAGCGGCAGCAATCTCCAGGCGGTGATTGACGCCTGCCAGCAGAACAGAATCAATGGGCAGGTTTGCGCGGTATTGAGTAATACCGCAAATGCTTACGGTCTGTTACGCGCTAAACAGGCAGATATTCCCACCCATGTCATTAGCCCGAAAAACTATGTAGATCGTCAGGCTTATGATGAAGCGCTAAAACACGTGATTGATCAGTATCAACCAGACTTGCTGGTCCTCGCGGGTTATATGCGTATTCTGACGCCAGATTTTGTTCAGCACTATCTTGGCCGGCTGTTAAATATTCATCCTTCTCTGTTACCCAAATATCCTGGTCTGCATACTCACCGCAAAGCGATAGCAAATGGAGATACAGAACACGGCACTTCCGTCCATTTTGTAACAGAAGAGTTGGATGGCGGCCCGGTGATCTTGCAAGCTAAAGTTCCTATTTTTGCCGGAGATCAGGAAAATGAGGTTGTTAAACGGGTTCAGACTCAGGAACACAACATCTATCCATTAGTTATCAACTGGTTTATCGAAGGGCGCCTAAATATGGTTAATGGCAAAGCGTATCTGGATGGAAAGATCCTCCCTCCAGAAGGCTATGCCGCAGAATAATCTATTATTAACGACTAATTACAGTGCTGTGGTAACATATCCAGCACTGCGAACTATTATTAATTATACCCTATGGATTTCAAGATGCATCGCGACGGCAAGGGAGAGAATCCCCGGGAGCATAGGTAACTATGTGACTGGGGTGAGCGAGCGCAACCAACAAAGAGGCAACTTGAAAGATGACGGGTATATGCTCCTTTTTTATTAAAAACACTGAGGTGTCAAATGTCTGGTGGTTCTCATACTCCACCTGTTAGGTTACGCCCCCTTGAGCGGGAAGATCTGCCTTTTATCCATCAATTAGATAACAATGCTAGCGTCATGCGTTACTGGTTCGAAGAACCTTATGAAGCTTTCGTTGAACTGTGCGATCTCTATGACAAACATATTCACGACCAGAGCGAGCGCCGGTTTATTATCGCAAGTTCTGACGCCAAAGTGGGTTTGGTTGAATTAGTCGAAATCGACTATATCCACCGCCGGTCAGAATTTCAGATTATTATCGATCCCGCCTATCAGGGCCAAGGCCATGCAACCAAAGCGGCAAAACTGGCAATGGAATATGCATTTTCCGTACTTAATCTGTATAAACTCTACCTGATTGTTGATAAAGAGAATGTTAAAGCCATTCACATCTATAATAAACTAGGTTTCTATACTGAGGGCGAATTAATAGATGAATTCTTTATTAATGGCAGTTACCGCACAGCCATTCGCATGTGCGTTTTCCAACATCAATATTTTGCATCTAAGGAAGATGAAAAAATGAGTCAACAGCTACTGCCGATAAGATAGCGACAAACGACGCCCCGTCGTATTCAAAGTTTCAATACTTTTACCTCAACACCTGGAGTAACAATGTCCCAAGACAGGCTCTATACCGAGAAAGAACTGAGTTGGTTATCATTCAACGAACGTGTGCTTCAAGAAGCAGCGGATAAGAGCAATCCATTAATAGAACGGATGCGGTTCCTTGGTATTTACTCCAATAATCTGGATGAATTTTACAAAGTCCGTTTTGCTGATGTGAAACGGCGAATATTAATCAATGAAGAACGAGGATCAGCCACCAGCGCTCGAAATGTGTTGAAAAAAATTCAAGCTAAAGTGGCTAAAACCGATCAAGAATTTGATGTGCTCTATAATGAATTGCTACTAGAAATAGCTCGCAATCAAATTTTTCTCATCAATGAACGACAAATTTCACCAAATCAACAAATCTGGTTACGTCAATATTTTCGTCAACATCTGCGGCCACACATTACGCCAATTCTGATCAATCCAGAAACCAACCTGGTTGAATTTCTAAAAGATGACTACACTTATCTGGCAGTTGAAATTGTCCACGGCCAGAATATTCAATATGCACTATTGGAAATTCCGTCAGATAAGGTGCCACGTTTTGTTAACTTGCCGCCTGAAATGCCACACCGCCGCAAATCAATGATCCTGCTAGACAATATTATGCGTTATTGTCTTGATGAAATTTTCAAAGGCTTTTTCGATTATGATTCACTGAACGCCTATTCAATGAAAATGACCCGTGATTCTGAATATGATTTAGCAACAGAGATGGAATCAAGCTTGCTCGAACTAATGTCATCCACGCTGAAACAACGGCTGACAGCGGAACCAGTAAGATTCGTTTATCAACGAGAAATGCCAGATGAAATGGTGGGGTTACTGCGTAGCAAACTTGGCTTGTCAAACAATGATTCGGTGATTGCCGGCGGACGCTATCACAATTTTAAAGATTTCATTAAATTCCCCAATGAGGGGAAGAGAAACTTACTCAATAAACCTTTACCGAGATTACGGCACACTTGGTTTGATAATTTCCGTAATGGTTTTGATGCGATTCGTGAACAAGATGTGCTGCTCTATTATCCCTACCACACCTTTGAACATGTGCTGGAATTATTACGTCAGGCTTCTTTCGACCCAAGTGTACTTTCCATCAAGATCAATATTTATCGGGTAGCAAAAGACTCCCGCATTATTGATTCCATGATCCATGCTGCCCATAACGGTAAAAAAGTGACCGTCGTGGTTGAATTACAGGCTCGATTTGATGAAGAAGCCAATATTCATTGGGCCAAACGGCTAACCGAAGCGGGTGTACATGTTATTTTCTCAGCACCGGGACTAAAAATTCACGCAAAACTGTTTTTTATTTCCCGTCTGGAAGGTGAAGAAATTGTTCGCTATGCCCATATTGGTACCGGCAATTTTAATGAAAAAACCGCTCGCCTCTACACCGACTACTCCTTGCTGACAGCAAATCCCAAAATTACTAACGAAGTGCGCCGGGTATTCAACTTTATTGAGAATCCCTACCGCCCGGTCAAATTTGAAAATCTGATGGTTTCGCCGCAAAATTCCCGCGCAATGCTCAACCAGCTTATTTCACAGGAAATCGCCAACGCCAGAGCGAATAAGCCCGCAGGTATTACGTTAAAGATTAATAATCTGGTTGATAAAGAGCTGGTGGACCGCCTATATGACGCTTCGGAGGCAGGGGTAAAAATACGCCTACTGATACGTGGTATGTGCTCACTGGTGCCCAACCAGCCAGGATTTAGCGAAAATATTCAGATCACCAGTATCGTTGACCGTTTTCTCGAACACGATCGGGTTTACGTATTCACTAATGACGGAGACGAAAAAGTCTTTCTCTCGTCTGCTGACTGGATGACCCGTAATATCGACTACCGAATTGAAGTTGCGGTTTGCCTACTTGATCCACAATTGAAACAACGGGTACTGGACATTCTCGAATTACAATTCAACGATACGGTAAAAGCCCGTTACGTCGATAAAGAGCTGAGCAATAGTTATGTGCCACGGGGTAATAAGCGGAAAATCCGGGCACAACTCGCTATTTATGACTATATAAAAGCCCTCGAACAACCTGAACCAAGAGCTTAATTTATGCCGCTAACACATGACAAGCCGACGCCCAGGCCAATAGAAATTGCGGCTATTGATCTGGGTTCAAACAGTTTTCATATGATTATTGCCCGAATTGTTAACGACGCATTTCAGATTTTAGGTCGCTTAAAACAACGGGTCCATCTTGCCGACGGTCTTGATAACAACAATCTATTAAGCGAAGAAGCAATAACACGCGGTCTTGCCTGTCTGGCTTTATTTGCTGAACGGTTACAAGGCTTTCCTGCTGATAACGTTTGTCTGGTGGGCACTCACAGCTTACGTGAAGCCAGCAATGCCAAAGAATTTATCAAACGCGCTAAAGACGTTATCCCCTACCCGATTGAAATTATTTCCGGCCATGAAGAAGCTCGTCTGATCTATATGGGGGTAGAACATACACAACCAGAAAAAAACCGTAAACTGGTGATTGATATTGGCGGCGGCTCCACTGAACTGGTAATTGGTGAAAATTTTGAACCATTATTAGTAGAAAGCCGCCGAATGGGATGCATTAGTTTCGCCCACCAATTCTTTCCCGATGACGAAATTAGCGCAGAAAAATTCCGCCGAGCGCGGCTTGAAGCTGCACAAAAATTGGAAAATCTCTCATGGCAGTACCGCATCACTGGCTGGAATTCAGCACTTGGGGCATCCGGGACCATTAAAGCGGTGTATGAAGTACTGGTCGCAATGGGGGAAAAGGACGGATTAATCACCCCTGAACGGCTGGAGATGTTGGTCAAAGAAATACTCAAATTCAAGAAATTAAAAACCTTCGACTTACCCGGACTATCGGATGATCGTAAACACTTCTTTATTCCTGGTTTAGCAATCTTATGCGGTATATTCGATACCCTGCATATAAAAGCATTACAACTCTCAGATGGTGCGCTACGTGAAGGCGTTTTATATGAAATGGAAGGCCGTTTCCGTCATCAAGATATCCGCCAGAGAACCGCAAAAAGCCTGGCTGAACACTATAATATCGACAGAGAACAGGCAAAGCGTGTACTTAATACGACTGAAACACTTTACCAACAGTGGGCAATCCAGAACCCTAAACTAGTGCAACCTCAACTCGAAGCGATTTTACACTGGGCGGCAATGTTACACGAAGTTGGATTAAGTATTAACTTAAGCGGATTACAGCGACACTCTGCCTATATTCTGCAAAACACCAACTTACCCGGCTTTAATCAGGAACAGCAATTACTGCTGGCAACCTTGGTTCGCTGTCATCGTAAGACAATAAAACTGGATGATTTGCCAAGATTCAATTTATTCAAGAAAAAACAGTATCTACCATTAATTCAAATCCTACGTCTGGCAACTTTACTCAATAATCAACGCCAATCCACAACCATTCCTGAATCACTCAGACTGGTTACTGATGATAGCCATTGGGCGCTCTACCTGCCTTACAATTATTTATCAGAAAACACCCTGATGCAGCTTGATCTGGAAAAAGAGCAAGGTTACTGGCATAACGTTACGGGTTGGCAATTAGAAATAGCCGAGGAATCAATATAAAGATACCAAACCATGAAAAAAAAGAAGCGATCTCAGATAATTAAATTGGTTTTACTTATCAGCTTTCTGATTTTATTTGGCCGTTTCATTTACTCATCCATAGCGGCATTAGAACATCATCAACAAAATAAAAAGGTCATAATAGAGAAAGGTGAAAATCATCAAATGAAATAATCAACTTATTGCAGATTATCATTAATCAATATCATTACCTCACTGTTCCCCCGAATTCTTCGGGGAAACAAGCTATTATAAATGTCATAATTTCAAAAGAACGACACCCGCTATTATTATCACAATACCAATCCACTGAATTCGACTTAACCGTTCTCCACGAATAAAAAAGCCTAATAAAGCGGTGATTCCACTTGCCAATGAACTCAGAACAGTAACAACAGCAACATGTCCCGTTGCAGAACCGTAAGCTAATGAAGCAAACCCGATCAGACTAAAGAAACTAATTGAAAAAACCAGAGCAATAATTGAAATCGGCGGTAATGATAAATTTCCTTTTTTTAATAGAGTGAGAAATAAAACAACCACAGCGGTTAAATAGTAAACCCATAATGCATTGATAACACCCAGATCTCTAACAGCAAATTCCCCTTGCAACCAGAAGCCTAAACCAAACATCAGTGAAGACAAAAGTGCAAAGAAAATTGAACCAGATGATTCTCGTTGTCCATCTTTTGATTTCGGTATACTAGTTAGACAAGCCCCAACAACACAAATAAATAGACTAAACAAAACCAAAGCGGTCATTGGTTTCCCATTTATCAGTGACAAAATCGTGGTAACGGCACCATAAAGCGAAACAATCGGCGCGACAATCGAGGCTTTGCCGATTGATAATGCTTTAAGCAGAAACACCATTGCCATTAAATTGCAAACCGAAGCAACAACACAGATGGTCAGTTGAAAAAAGCTTGCATTAACAAACGACATCTCAAAATAAAAAAACAGCAACAACGATAAAACAAAAAAACCAAATAGCTGACTGTAGAATAAAGATTTAGCAACGCCGACTTTTCTTGCGACTTGCCCTGCCAAAAAATCAGTACTTCCCCAACACAATGCTGAAATCAACCCCATCAGAATAGCCATAATGATAATCTCTTATTAATTTGTTTTTAACTGTACGCGGTTAGCAATACGTGTCGCATTTTCCATCGCTTCCTCACAACTATTACCATAAGCCAGAACATAACCGACAATAGAACCAAAGTTTTTATTTTTTGATGAATTTTTACTTTTCGATAAAATAGTAAAAGGCGTTTTTTTAAACCCTGCGGAAATGAAATAAGGGATATCAGCATCTATTCTGATATCATTGACAACCCCCTCACCACGATAAAAAACAAATGCATCAGCGACAAATGGATAAACGATTTCCGACGCTGGTGATATAGAACTTTCGATACCACAAACAAAATCGACCAAGTATTTGACCATATTAATCCCAGAAGTCATGAAGATCTGTTGAGCCGCTCTAGCACCCGCTATGCGCAAATTGACTTCAACTAATACGGGCCCACGAGAGGTATAAATAAATTCTACATTTATTGCACCACCCCGTAATCCCAAAGCGGCTACCCACTCCTTAACAAACTTACAAGCCATTGCAAACTCAAATTCAGACAGTTCAGCAGGATGAGATAAGCCGATCATACACAGGTCATCATCAGGAGAAACGAAAATTCTATTGATACCAAGTAAATGCCATTCATCATGACTATAAATTAATTCTGCCCCATAAAAATTTCCTTGCAGGAACTCTTCTATCAAGAACTCTTCATTAACTTTACCGAGCATTGACATTGTGCCATTAGATGAAATTTCTGAAACCACATGGTGGTAATCATCTTGAGATTTACAAAGTGATACCCCATAAGCCCCTGCATCACGAAGTGGCTTAACCACAAACGGAAAAGGAACCTTAGGATTTTCTGGAATATTATTATAAGAAAAAACCTCGTAAGCAGGTTGCTCATAACCATGTTGTGCTAAGATATCCCTGACATTCTTCTTACTAAATGCATTCCTCAAACCATCTATATCCGGGTGAGGTAAACCGAATTCTAACGCTACTTCAGACGCCACAATCATAAAATCATCATAGCAACCTAAAATTGCAGCAACAGGAATACGGTTATCTTTAATTAAATTAATGATATCTGTACTATTTCTCGTATCAACATAATAAATATTATCAAATAATTCCTTTCTTAAATCATCATATAATCCTTTATTCATTGATTCCATTGAAGTCAATAACACAGGAGAAAATCCCAAATCTCTAATATAATCAATTGCCGAGCATTCAACCGGTCTTGCTTCAATAAAAATAAAAACACGCATATCGACCCCATCGTTAGTTGATATTTATTAATTTATGACGCTTTCTTCATTCCTGAAATCATCTAATTTTACTTAATAATAAAAAGTTTCATTAAAATTAAGACAACCTAATCATCATGTATAGTTCCAACTAAGATGACTTTCAAATAAAAAAACCGCCAGAATACAACCAGATTCAGCTATTTAATACATAACCAATTAAATAATAAAAAGAATTTTTTCATAAAAATAATTTTTTCGCCAAAAATAAAATAGTTATTCATTTTTAAAATAAAAAAACACCCAATTATTCTAATTTAATAATCAACTTTATTTGACATATCAGACTTTATATACTTTTATTAATACTACATTGATTTACGGATATTTTTTAGTTAACGGAATAAATTGTTTAAATTAATTTATTGTTCCCAAATCTTCTTCTTATATATTTTCATTTATAGGAGTATTTATGTCATCTCATGAAATTAGAAAAACAGTATTCAGCCCCTCTCCGTGGGAAAATAAAATGGGATACTCAAGAGGAAAAAGAGTTGGCAATCAGATATTTATTGCAGGATGTGTCGCTTCAGATGGTGATGGAAATGTTATGGGGGAAAATGCTTACGAGCAAACTCTATTTATCATAGAAAAAATTGAGAAATATTTAAAAGAGCTTGATGCAGAACTGACTGACGTTGTCAGCACAGTAACACATTTAACAGATTTCCAACATTTTGATGATTATTGTCGAGCATTTAATGAGAAATTTGGCGATATACGCCCGGTCAATACGACTATTGCCGTTAAATCGATGGTAAAGCCAGAACATTACGTTGAAATTACAACTATTGCTATCGATAGCAAATAGTTAAATTAAAGAATAATACCAATGGTAATTGATCTACCTGGAGGCTTGGCATGAATAAAATTAGCGTGCTCCCCGGCTCCACTCTTAACGGGGAAATAGTCATACCATCATCTAAGCCTCATATCCAAAGAGCGCTACTATTAGCACTATTGAATGAAGAAACAACAACCGTAAATAATATATCGTGGTGTACCGAAACCGAAGATCTCCTTATTGCTTTACAACAATTTGGTCTGCAAATTCTGGACAGAAGTGAAAACCACATCATATTGAAAGGAGCACATCCAATCTATCATTGTAATGGGATCATTAATGCTAATGGTTCTGGCATGTTATTTAGAATCATTGTCGCTTTAGCGTCACTAACAGAAAAGGAAGTTTATATAAAATGCAATGATTCACTGTTTAACAGAGAAAGTCTGTATGATGAATCATTTTTTTCATACCTGAATGTATTTGCAGAAAAGCGAGAAGAAAATATTGTCATTATTTCCAGAAGAATATATCCATCACAATCGCCATTAAACTTCAATAAGAGTACTCAATTCCTATCATTCTCTCTTCTTGTTTCACCATTTATGAAAGGGAAAAGTATTATCATTAACAACAATGGCGAAACTAAGAATGGATATGTCGATATAACAATTAACATGATGGCGTTATTGGGAAGTCAAATCACTCGAATAGGCAGCACATTTATTTCAACTGAATATCAACCAAGGGATATTACTATTAGCATCCCCTCTGATTTCACATCACTAAGCTACATTGCTTCGTCAATATTAAGTATTAATCGACCAAGCAAAGTCACCATCAGAAGTTATTATTTGGGGAATACCATTAACGAAAGAGTATTATTTGACATATATAAAAAATTTGGTATGAATTTAAAATATAACCCAATTAAGAATCAACTTAATATCAGCCTGGAGGAGGAACATAACACCATTACAGATGAAATCTACTTAAATGAACTTCCTTCCGTTGCTACTAACATTATCGCGGCAGCGATTAATGGCAATGGAAATATTACATTTTCCGGTCTTAATGCTATAAACAATCATAAATGTCAACGCGCATTTATTATCAACGAAAATATACGCATGATGGGCGGGAAAAGTTATTTAATTTTTGATGATACTGGGGCTTTCAACAAAATAAGGATCAACGGTAACGGACCATTAAACGGAGGCGTCGAAATATTCAGTTATTATGATCATCGGATTTGCGCATCCAATATTATTGCATCACTAGGGGCAAGAGAACGAACAACGGTTAATCATATACATAAATTAGATGATGGTTTTCCTGGATTTATCCAATCCTTAAGTTCTCTCGGAGCTAAAATAAGTTAGCTAACAGTATAAAAGCGAGACAAAAATATGAATTATTATGGTAATAATCATCCGCCATTTATCGAAATAAACAAAACAAAATCATTAAATGGCTCAATAACCTTACCTGCCTCCAAAAGTTCTTCAACTCGCGCCATTCTGACTGCATCATTAACGGAAGGTACAAGTAAAATAAATAACATGGCATCAGGGAACAATACAACAGCAATGAAATTAAACTGTTCCCGTTTAGGGGCATCATTTAATAGTGATATTACAAGGACAATCGTAGAAGGCATAGATATCAGAAAAATTGATAAAAAAATCATCTTTAACCCAGGTAATTCTGGCGTTGTATTAAGGCTATTAATGGGAGTAGCCGGTTATTTACCTGATACTGAATTTATTACAGAATACAGTTACTCCCTGGGTACACGATCACAATCAGAAATGGTCAATGCATTAAAATTACTCAATATTCAGTGCACCTCTGTTGGGCCTGATTCACTTTTGCCGATAAGCATGAAATCAGATAGAAACATCGGTAGTTACACTGAAATTTCATGCAGAAAGAGCTCTCAATTCCTGAGTGGACTACTTTACTTAGGTGCCATTAGTGAACGAGATCTGCAAATAAAAGTCATCGATACAATTACCGCACCATCGATGGTTCACACGACAATTAATAATTTGCGCAAAGCGGGCATTAATATCGAATATGATGATAAATTCCGCAATTTCTTTACGACAGGAAAAAATCGATTTATTCCATCAGAATTTAGCGTCGGCGCTGATCCAGCCAGCACGGCGGCAATCCTTGCACTTTGTGCCTCACTGAATTCTGATGTCACCCTAAACGGTTTCTTTGAGGAAGAATTAGGTAATGGCGCGGTGGTGGATTATTTAATTAACAGTGGAACGAAAATCAGCTTCATCAGGGATGATTGTCTCAATATTCGATCTGGCGGAATCCTAAAAGCGCAGGATTTCGATGGTTCACTGGCACCAGATGCGGTACCAGCACTTGCTGCATTAGCTGCGTTTGCCGACGGTAAAAGCGTTTTCTATAACATTGAACATATCCGCTATAAAGAATCAGACAGAATTTCTGATTTTCGACGGGAATTAGACAAAATAGGGATTAGATCAGAAGAGAAGCTAGACCAATTAATTATTTATGGCAATCCATATGGATATAAAGGCGGCATTATTGTTGATGGTCATTACGATCATGGATTAATCATGGCACTCACAACAATAGGTTTACATTGTGATGAGCCCCTCATTATCAGTGAGCCATATCATGTTGGTCAGACCTATCCAGAATATTTCGCCGAAATATCCACATTAGGCGCCAATGTGAACGAATTAAAATATTCTGGCCCTATACCAGAAGACGTTTAAATATCATTGATAACTCTTAACCGAAGGAATTCACTATGTGTGGAATTGGTGGTGTTTTTAATACAGAAAATAGGCTTATTGATGATATTGAGAATAAGCTACAGACGATAATGTCAAAAATAGCACATCGGGGCGATCCATCTCGATTTAATGAGAAGATTGTCAGAAATAACTTTTCAATCGCAACCAACAGGCTTGCTATTGTCGAACGCGATTCAGCCTATCAACCCATATCAAATCAGGAACATGATCTTCATCTTGTTCTGAATGGTCAAATTTATAATTACAAATCTCTTCGAAATGAATTAATTAAACAAGGTTATCAATTTAAAAATGGTGGCGATGCAGAAGTTGCCCTAATTGCCTACATTTGCTATGGCAAGTCATTTATTAAAAAATTAGATGGCATGTTTAGTTTTATTCTATTTGATAATAAGAATAATAAATTCTTATTAGGCAGAGATCACGTCGGTATAAAACCTCTCTATTACACCCAAAAAGAGGGTAACTGGTATGTAGCATCAGAAATAAAATCATTGATCGAGTTTAACTCAGAAATTAAACCTGTTGAACCCGGTTCAATTTTCGACGGATTTACTAGTGAGAAATATATTAGCTACGACACAACTATCCCAGCAAGCAGCGATAACTTCGAACAGGCAAAAGAAAAAGTCTATTCACTGTTAGATAATGCCGTCAGAAAGCGAGTTGACACAGACCTACCTGTGTCAATTATGTTTAGCGGCGGCATAGACAGTACCATCGTACTTTATCTTGCAAAAAAATATCACCACGATATTACGGCGATTTCATTTGGATTACCGGGTTCAAAAGACATTGAAATTGCCCAAAGATATTGTTCTGAGAATAATATAAAGCATATTATATATACATTTACTCAGGAAGAATTAATCAATAATATCCAAGATGCTATCTATTATGGTGAATTTTTCGAACAAATCGATGCGATTGATTCAACTATTGCTCACTTTGGCTATTATATTGCTAACCGCCTTGGCTTTAAAATTGCTTTATGTGGAGAAGGTAGTGATGAAATTTTTGCTGGTTACGATTTATTTAAAACATACCCCGACCCCCATCACCTCTCCCTATATCGATTAAATAATCTTTATAGGACTGATTTACAAAGAGTTGATCGGGCAAGCATGAGAAATACTGTTGAAGCAAGAGTTCCCTTTATGGATTCAGCACTAGTGCCTTATGTTTTAAGCTTGGATTTTTCTTACAAACTCAATAATGGGATAGAAAAACATATTTTACGCGAAGCATTCAGAGGAAAAATATCCGAATATATCATTGACAGACCAAAAATAAGAATGCCAGATGGCAGTGGTGTAAAAAATACTATCGTTGATTACGTTAAAGATATTAAATGCAATCTACCGAGAAGCATGGTTGACAACCTTAATTCTATCGGGTTAACCCATCAAAGTTCATTATATTTCGCTGAAAAATATCTCTCTTTGGGTTATCCACTACCGAAAGAGCGTTTCAAAGAATCTGGCAAAGATTTTTCAGAATCGGGTTACTTTAATTTCATATCGTAATTTAACCATTATATTGATTGCTGCATTGTTTATTCTGTTAATAATGCAGCTATTTGGAAATAAAAAATAGAATTTTTTATTTCCATCACTTGGCATCAAATTGAAACTCAATATCCTTTTTTAAAAAATCATAATCAATAATTTCAACTCTCTTATTCTTTGATACAATTATTCCTTTTTCATTTAAACTCTTAATAGCTCTATTTAATTGCCTGACTGAAACACCTAAAACAGATGCTAAATCTTCCCTTTTCTCTAATACCAACACAGTTCCATTTCTTTTCGAATGATAGTAAAGAAATCGCTTTAACTTATCCTCAACAGTTAAAAACATTCCCATTCGAAACAAAGAAGACTCAAAAAGCTTATTACTGAGTTGTTTACAAACAAATTGAAGAAATACAGCATCTGTTAATCCAAATATTCTTACCGTCTCTAACGGAATTGATAGCAGTACTGATCGCTCCTGAGCAAAGACAGTATTAATTATGTTATCGCCTTGGGAATGAAAAAGTTCTAAATCTCCAATAAGAAAAAGAGGAGTAGCAAAGGCAAAAACAGAAAATTTTCCATTAATATTATAAAACTCAACCTTTAGTTTACCCTCAACTAAAATATAGAGATGAGTAAAAATTGATGACTGATGTGTAAGATAGCTATTTTTCTTCACTTCAACCACATCTAACTTTGTCATAAACTCTGCTGGAAAAATGCTATCTAGATGATATTTATCAATATAATATTTCAATTTATTCTCTTTATCCCGATACATATCTAATACAGATTTAATATAATTTTTCCAATTATATAAAAAGATAAATAGAATGCAATTTTTCACTACGACAATTTCATTATTTCCTTTTCCAATCGACTTTTCAATTCATTACTAGAAAATGAAGCCTGTAATGCATTCAAATTTGTTTCAATAAAATCACTATATTGCCAACCAAAGTATCGATTAATCTTCAAATATTCTTCACACAAGGTGATATTTGCCACTGTCCGGGCATCCGTATTAATCCCAATATTGACACCAATCTCTTTTAAAAAATTAACTGGATGGTTTTCATAGATATCATAAATATCGCAAATAATATTACACGTCGGGCATATTTCTAAATGTATATTTCTCTCTATAAGGAGATCAATAACATCTCGATCTTCAACACTTCTGACACCATGACCTATACGAGAAATATTTAATTTATTGATAGTCTCGCGCACACTTTCAGCCCCTTTCGCTTCTCCTGCATGCGCAATAACATTTCCACCATTTTCTAACACTATTCTAAACGCATTCAAATGCGCATTAAGTGGATATCTTGCCTCATCGGCAGCAAGATCGAGAGCAACAACACCGTAATTAGAATATTCATTGACAAGATATGCGGTTTTCAAACTTTGATCTTCTGAAAAATGCCGCAATGTACATAATATTAAACCTGCTGCTATACCATATTTGACTGAAGAATTTTTCATTGCCTCCAAAACAATTTCTACAATATCGCGCTCATTTAATCCTAAGCGAAGATGAAGTAAAGGTGAAAATCTAATTTCAGCATAAACTACATTATCGCTTTTTAATTGTATAAAAAGATCTTCTACAGCATCAGCTATTACGTCCCTTTTTTGTAGTAAATCCAGTGAAGGAATGATTTTATTTAAAAAATCACCTAAATCATGACATTTTTCAGGGGCAATATATTTTTCACAAAATGACTTATGGGTAATATCAGGAATAAGCTTTTTAACGAAATGATAACTCAACCCACAATCAAGATGCGTATGTAATTCTACCTTTCTCAGTAAATCAGGATTAAAATTCATCTTTTATTCGCCTATATGACTAAAATTACGATAATAATGTAAATAGTTTATTCTTAAATACCTTACCCTTGATTTTAGTCACCACACTCATATTATGAGGATGATTGAGAAGATCGGTTGAATCAATCACTAAATGCCCATATGAACGTGCGCTTTGATATTCAACATAACCATACACCTCTAATTTATCCTCAATCACTTCATTCGGATATAAAGCAATAGCCATTGTTATAGGATCAGGCAGATCAAATCCTTTTCTATTCGTTCTTCCCGCATTGAATTCAATCAATGTTCTATTACAGCTCACTGCAAACTGACCAAGATCACCTAAAGAATTTAATTTATCCATATCGAATTCATTAATAAAAGCCTCCTCCATACCTAACTCCCATCCACAAAACATAAGAGGCAATCCAGAATTCAATACTATATGTGCTGCTTCAGCATCAGAATAGATATTGAATTCAGCTAATGGCGTAATATTACCTAGCTTCAATCCAGAACCTCCCATAATATAAATCACTTTAACAAATTTATATAAATCCGGCTCTTTTAAGACAGCCATTGCTATATTTGTTAATGGCCCCAAAGCGATTATCTCTATCTCACCAGGAAATTTTTTCACGATATCAACAATTGCATCTACTGCATGTTTATCTTCTACTATTAACGAAGACTCGGGTAAATTCATATTACCCATACCATCTTTTCCATGAATATGATATGAAGCATAGTGCTCTCTAAATAATGGTTTACTCATCCCTTCATATACCGGAGGAATATATGTTCCTGCTTTTTCAATACTAACCAATGCATTTTTCCTGCACTGAGTAACAGCACAATTACCTGAAACAATAGTAATACCTTCAATAAAAACTGAGGGTTCACGGAGCGCCATCAGTAATGCAACTGCATCATCGGAAGCCGTATCTGTATCAATAATGAAATGTCTCATAGCCTATTTCCCTTTATCATATTCCTTACATTAGTCTATAAGTTACGCTAAAAAAAAGTCACATGACCTTTTTCCAGAATTAAAAAACAATGTGCACAGAGATAGATAACCAATATGTGCCCTATTTCACAATGTACCGTCAATAAACAATTCGCAGAAATATGTGCTAAATAGCCCCAGTCACATAATTTGCTATGCTCCCGGGGATTCACTCCCTTGCCGTCGCGATGCATCTTGAAATCCATTGGGTATAACAGAGGCAGCATCATTTGCATAATTTCTGGAGCCGGCTCGAAAAAACTGACAAAAAACGCCTTAATTTGCCTTAAAAAGCGCTTCCTTGACATATTTTCCACATTTTCTCCATTTTTTAGCCTATCCTCACTGTCTAAACTAATAGCATGTGATTAAACCGATATTTCAGTCGGACATAATCAAGCAATACCTTGGCCTTGCGTTTGAGAGAATGTCGAAGAAATGAATCAAAATAATAAACACCGTACCCTCCTTTTCCGTGCAGCACTGGCCGCTATTGCCATTGCTGCCGCTATATTTTTCTGGTACCAACTTAAAACCCCTCAACAATCTAGCCCATCTGATCAATCCTCTGGTTTAAGACATTCCCCTTTACCCCCTGTACAGGTTGCCACAGCAAAAGAGCAGGCAGTCCCTCGCTTTCTGGCCGGGCTTGGCACCATTCAGGCCGCCAATACTGCCACGGTAACCAGCCGGGTTGAAGGTCAGCTTATCGCTTTGCACTTTCAGGAAGGACAACAAATTAAACAAGGGGATTTACTGGCAGAAATTGATCCACGCCCTTTTCAGGTTCAACTAGCACAAGCCAAAGGCCAGCTTGCTAAAGATGAAGCAATATTGGCGAATGCCCGTCAGGATCTCAATCGCTACCAAAAATTGGCAAACACTCACCTGATTTCCCAACAAGAAATGGATAATCAACGTGCACTTGTCCGCCAACACGAAGCCAGTCTGAAAGTTGATCAAGCAGCAATTGATAGCGCAAAACTTCAACTCACTTACAGCCGTATTACCGCTCCCATTTCCGGTAAAGTGGGCTTGAAGCAGATCGATGTAGGAAATTTTATTTCCAGTGGTAACAGCTCTCCTATCGTGGTTATTACCCAAACCGATCCAGTAGATGTGCTATTTTCACTCCCTGAAAACGATATCAATGCTGTTTTACAAGCTCAGAAAACGAATCATAACGTCGCTGTTAGTGCCTGGGATCGCAATAACCAGCAACAACTTGCCGAAGGAAAACTGTTGAGCATTGATAATCAAATTGATGCCGCTACCGGCACAATTAAGCTGAAAGCCCGTTTTTCCAATCAAGATAGCATCTTATTCCCAAATCAGTTTGTTAATGTCCGTATTAAAGTCGATACACTGGAAAACGCAGTGGTGATCCCAAATGCTGCCCTGCAAATGGGTAATGAAGGGAATTTTGTCTGGATGTTAGGTAAAGAGAATAAAGTCAGCAAACATCTGGTCACGGTCAAATTGCAGGATACAAAACGCGTTGTTATCAGTACCGGCTTAGCAGCAGGTGATAAAGTGGTCACTGATGGTATCGATCGCCTGACAGATGGCGCTAAGGTGGATATTGTCACACCGATGGCAAATATGCCTCAGCCACAAAAACACGATAAAACGGAGAATTCCTGATGCAGGTAAGCTCCCCAATCCCAGGAGGCGGACCATCACGCCTGTTCATCTTGCGACCTGTTGCCACCACGCTGTTTATGGCAGCAATCCTACTGGCAGGTATTATCGGCTATCGCATGTTGCCCGTGTCTGCATTACCAGAAGTGGACTATCCCACCATTCAGGTGGTCACACTCTACCCCGGTGCAAGCCCCGATGTGATGACTTCGGCAGTCACCGCACCACTGGAGCGCCAACTCGGACAGATGTCTGGCCTTAAACAGATGGCATCTCAAAGTTCCGGCGGGGCTTCCGTTATCACATTACAATTCCAGCTAACTTTGCCGTTAGATGTCGCCGAACAGGAAGTGCAGGCGGCTATCAATGCAGCCAGTAATTTATTGCCGAATGACCTGCCTTATCCCCCTATCTACAGCAAAGTTAATCCCGCTGATCCACCGATTCTAATGCTAGCAGTCACCTCCGATGCAATGCCGATGACACAGATTCAGGACATGATGGAAACCCGTATTGCACAGAAAATTTCACAGGTCAACGGTGTAGGATTAGTGACACTCGCCGGCGGCCAGCGACCAGCCGTCAGAGTGAAGCTAAACGCCCAAGCGATCGCTGCACAGGGATTGGATAGCGAAACGATCCGCACCGCTATCAACAATGCTAACGTTAACTCCGCCAAAGGTAGCCTTGATGGCCCGACTCGCTCTGTCACGCTTTCGGCCAACGATCAGATGAAGTCAGTAAATGATTACCGCAACTTGATCATTGCCTATAAAAACGGCTCACCGGTACGGTTACAAGATGTCGCAACCATTGAACAAGGCGCTGAAAACATCAAACTAGGTGCATGGTCAAATAACAAACAAGCCATTGTGATTAATGTTCAGCGCCAGCCAGGCGCCAATGTGATTGAAACTACAGATAACATTCGTCAGATGTTGCCGGAACTTATCAGCAGCTTGCCAAAGTTCGTCGATATGAAAATCCTGACCGACCGCACGACAACCATTCGTGCCTCAGTGAAAGATGTTCAGTTTGAGCTGTTACTGGCAATTGCACTGGTTGTTATGGTGATTTATCTGTTTTTACGTAACGGTATCGCAACACTTATCCCCAGTATCGCCGTTCCTCTTTCACTGATCGGTACATTCGCAGTGATGTATTTCTGCGGTTTCTCCGTCAATAATCTGACGCTAATGGCGCTCACCATTGCCACCGGTTTTGTCGTAGACGATGCCATTGTGGTCATTGAAAATATCTCCCGTTATATAGAACAAGGCGAGAAACCGATGACAGCAGCATTAAAAGGTGCGGGTGAAATCGGTTTTACCATTATCTCCCTGACTTTCTCTTTGATTGCGGTACTGATCCCGCTGCTTTTTATGGGCGATATCGTTGGCCGCCTGTTTCGTGAGTTTGCAATTACCTTGGCCGTGGCAATTCTGATTTCAGCTATTGTCTCACTGACATTAACCCCCATGATGTGCGCTCGAATATTGAAACCGGAATCACAGACAAAACACAATCGTTTTGAACAAGCCAGTGAACGCTTTTTTGAACAAATGATTGCCGGTTATGCTGTATGGCTAAAAAGAGCACTGAACCATCCGTGGATCACCTTTAGCATCGCCCTAAGCACATTGGTGCTAACTGCTCTGCTCTATCTGATGATTCCAAAAGGATTTTTTCCATCACAGGATAATGGGCTGATTCAGGGAACACTGGAAGCGCCGCAATCCATTTCCTTTGCTGCAATGGTGAATAAACAACAGCAGGTTTCATCCTTATTACTGCAAGACCCGGCAGTAGAAAATGTCACCACTTTTGTAGGCGTTGATGGCAGTAACCCAACATTGAATAACGGGCGACTGCAAATCACACTAAAACCACTCAATCAGCGTGATGACAGAATCGTTGACATTATTCCGCGTTTGCAGGAAAAAGTTGCCGCTATACCCGGCATAAAGCTCTATCTGCAACCGATGCAGGATTTGACAATTGACACTCAGGTTACCCGTACCCAATACCAATTCACTTTGCAGGCAACCTCTCTGGATGAACTGAGTATCTGGGTGCCAAAATTGCTGGCTGAACTAAAGCAGAGAGCAGAGCTAGTTGATATCAGCAGTGACTGGCAAGATCAGGGGCTGATCGCCTACGTTAAAGTAGACCGAGACATTGCCAGCCGATTGGGCATCTCAATGGCCGCTATAGATAACGCACTCTATAACGCGTTCGGCCAACGGCTAATTTCAACCATTTATACGCAGGCTAATCAGTATCGGATCATCTTGGAACATGATGTGACATCGACTCCAGGGCTGGCAGCATTTGATAACATCCGCCTTAACGGAACTGACGGCCATGTCGTACCTCTCAGAACTATTGCAACTATTGAACAAAGATTTGGCCCACTGGCAATCAATCATCTGGCTCAATTTCCCTCAGCAACATTTTCTTTCAACGTTGCCGAGGATGCTTCTCTCGAACAGGCGGTCAATGCTGTTCGTGATGCCGCACAATTGATCAAAATGCCCAAAGACATTTCCACACAATTCCAGGGAACAACGCTGGCATTTGAAAGCGCACTGGGCAATACATTGTGGCTAATCGCGGCGGCCATTATCGCCATGTATATCGTGCTAGGCATACTGTATGAAAGCTTCATCCATCCGGTGACAATCCTCTCCACATTACCGACAGCAGGAGTGGGTGCACTATTAGCGCTGATGATGGCAGGTCATGAACTGGATGTCATTGCGATCATCGGCATTATCTTGTTGATAGGTATTGTGAAGAAAAACGCCATCATGATGATCGATTTTGCGCTGTCAGCGGAGCGTGAACAGGGATTATCGCCTTACGAAGCCATTTATCAAGCGTGCTTATTGCGCTTCCGTCCGATTCTGATGACCACAATGGCCGCATTACTTGGAGCACTCCCCTTGATGCTTAGCACCGGTGTAGGCGCTGAATTACGTCGTCCTCTGGGTATCTGTATGGTAGGTGGATTGATTATGAGCCAGATCCTGACACTGTTTACTACGCCAGTGATCTATTTACTGTTTGACCGTCTGGCCCACTATCGCCGCAATCGCCAGCTCTCAGTTTCAAACACCTCATCTATTGATCATCAGGAGCCGCGGTGAAATTTTTTGCCTTATTTATCCAACGCCCTGTTGCCACCACGCTATTGAGTTTAGCCATAACCCTATGTGGGGTATTGGGATTTACCCTGTTGCCGGTTTCTCCTTTACCACAAGTGGATTTTCCGGTGATCTCCGTTTACGCCTCATTACCGGGCGCCTCGCCGGAAACAATGGCCTCATCGGTTGCGACTCCGCTGGAGCACGCCTTAGGACGAATTGCCGGAGTCAATGAAATGACATCCAGTAGCTCCCTTGGCAATACCAATATCACGCTTGAATTTGATCTCAATCGTGATATTAACAGTGCAGCACGGGATGTACAGGCAGCGCTGAATGCCGCTCAAAGTCTGTTGCCTTCCGGTATGCCGAGCAGGCCGCATTATTACAAAGTCAACCCGTCTGATGCCCCAATCATGATCCTCACATTGACTTCCGATACCTATAATCAGGGGCAGCTTTATGATTTTGCGTCTACACAACTGGCTCAGAAAATCGCCCAAGTTGAAGGTGTCAGTGAAGTCTCTGTTGGCGGAAGTTCATTACCCGCAGTCAGAGTTGAATTGAATCCTGGCGCCCTGTTTCATCAGGGGGTTTCGCTGGATGCGGTACGCAAAGCTATCAGCAATGCCAATGTTCGCCGCCCACAAGGATATGTGGATTCCGATCAGCAACACTGGCAAATTCAAACGAATGATGAGTTAAAAACAGCCGAAAACTATCGCCCGATCATCGTTCACTACAACAACAATTCACCAGTGCGATTGCAGGATGTAGCAAATGTAAAAGATTCTGTTCAGAATGTCAGAGCAGCCGGAATGTCTGGCGGTAAACCGGCTATTTTGTTGATTATTCGCCGTGAGGCTGGCGCGAATATTATCGCCACAGTAAACCGTATCCGTGAACAATTACCTGCATTACGTGAATCTATTCCTGCCAGTATTCAACTTAAAGTTGCTCAAGACCGCACACCAACTATTCGTGCTTCAATAGTGGAAGTAGAACGAGCATTGGTGATTGCTATCGGGCTGGTCATTCTGGTGGTATTCCTGTTCTTGCGTTCTGGTCGCGCAACATTGATCCCTGCCATTGCGGTACCTGTTTCACTCATTGGCACATTTACCGCTATGTATCTGTGCGGTTTCAGTTTGAACAATCTTTCCTTAATGGCGCTAACGGTTGCCACAGGATTTGTGGTAGATGATGCGATTGTGGTACTGGAGAATATTTCCCGCCACCTTGAAGCAGGCATAAAACCTATGCAAGCGGCCCTACAGGGTGTCCGGGAAGTGGGTTTTACGGTCCTCTCGATGAGTATTTCGCTGGTAGCAGTCTTTATCCCCCTTCTGCTCATGGATGGATTGGTTGGTCGGCTGTTCCGTGAATTTGCCATTACCCTAACCACATCAATCAGCATCTCACTATTAGTTTCTCTAACACTAACGCCAATGATGTGCGCTCATTTACTAAAATCTCAGCGCCCCAAAGCACAGAAGAAAATACGAGGATTCGGTAAAGTTCTACTGAAAATTCAGCAAATTTACGGACGCTCCCTGATGTGGGTTCTTAATCATAGCCGTTGGGTATTGTTAATTTTGGCTGGCATCATTGCCCTAAATGTTTGGCTCTATATCAATATCCCTAAAACTTTCTTCCCAGAGCAGGATACCGGTCGGTTGCTAGGGTTTGTTCGGGCAGATCAAAGTATCTCTTTCCAATCTATGCGTGAAAAAATGAAAAATTTCATGCAGACAATCAATGCAGATCCTACGGTAGACAGCGTTATCGGTTTTACCGGTGGTGGACGGGTAAATAATGGCTTTATGTTTATCTCTCTGAAACCATTGAAAGAGCGTTCAGAAAGCGCTGAACAGGTTATTTCACGCCTGAGAATTAAACTTGCTAATGAGCCGGGAGCAAATCTATTTCTCATTCCGGTACAGGATATCAGGGCTGGCGGCCGCCAGGCTAATGCCAGCTATCAATTCACATTGCTGGCAGATGATTTGAATGATCTTCGCAAATGGGAGCCTGTTATACGTAAAGCATTAGGGCAATTGCCACAACTGGTCGACGTGAATTCAGATAAGGAGGATAAAGGAGCTGAAATGGCAATAATCTATGACCGCGATACCATGTCTCGTCTGGGCATTAATGTCAGTGAAGCCAATAATTTGCTAAATAATGCTTTTGGTCAGCGACAAATATCCACTATTTATCAACCACTTAATCAGTACAAGGTGGTGATGGAAGTTGCACCAGAATATACACAGGATGTCAGCGCACTGGAAAAAATGTTTGTGATTAACAATCAAGGAAAAGCCATTCCGCTCTCCTATTTTGCTCACTGGCAACCGGCTAACGCGCCACTCAGTGTAAATCATCAGGGGCTTTCTGCTGCTTCAACCATTGCTTTCAATATATCCGAAGGCTATACCCTCTCTGATGCTATCAATGCGATTGAAAGAACCATAACCGAACTTGGCGTACCTTCAACGGTTCGTGGCACTTTTGCAGGCACCGCCCAGATTTTCCAGGAAACCCTGAAATCACAATTATTCTTGATTCTGGCTGCCATTATTACCGTCTATCTGGTGCTAGGGATCCTGTATGAAAGTTATATCCATCCATTGACTATTCTCTCTACCCTGCCTTCCGCCGGTATTGGTGCCCTGCTGGCATTGGAACTGTTTGACACACCATTCAGCCTGATAGCATTAATAGGCATCATGTTATTGATTGGTATCGTGAAAAAGAACGCCATTATTATGGTGGACTTTGCTATTGAAGCTCAACGTAACGATAATATTCACGCCCGTGATGCGATATTCCAAGCCAGCCTGTTACGTTTCCGTCCGATTCTGATGACCACACTGGCCGCCTTGTTTGGTGCCCTGCCACTGGTTTTGAGTAGTGGCGACGGTACGGAATTACGCCAACCCTTAGGAATAACCATTGTGGGTGGTTTGGTTATGAGCCAGCTTTTAACACTGTATACCACACCGGTTGTCTATCTCTGTTTTGATCGACTAAGGGAAAAATGGCAACAACGGCGTACCACCAGGCAAATTATGGAGCAATCATGAAACTTAGCATCAGTGGTAAACTGTTTATGGCCATTTTCGCCACTTGCATGCTAGTACTCATCACCATGCACTGGGGCGTAAGAAGCAGCTTCCAGTATGGTTTTATTGGTTATATAAAACAAAATATCCAGTTACGTACTGCCATGTTAGCCGAAGCACTGGCCGAACAATATCAACAATATGGCAGCTGGAAATTCTTAAAAAGGAATGACCGGGTAATTTTTCAAATCATCCGCTCCATTGAACAAACCAGTGAAAGCCATCAAGGTCCACCACCTCGCGGTTGGCGAACTCAATTTTGGGTGGTGGATAGTGACATGAAACCGCTGGTCGGTCACGAAGGTAAAATCCCGTCAGAGACTTATCGCAAACCGATCATCTATCATCATCAAGTCGTTGGCTGGGTCATTGTTAGCACATCAGATAAAATTACCCGTCAAGCGGATATCAGTTTTGATCGCCAACAACAACTGACAAGCTGGATAATTGCCGGTTTATCTACCTTGCTAGCAATGATAGCCACGCTATTATTATCCCGCGGTATGTTAAAACCCGTTAAACGTTTGGTTGAAGGGACGCATAAACTGGCAGCCGGTGATTTCAGTGCCCGAGTCACACCATCAAGTAAAGATGAAATTGGTCAGCTTGCCCACAATTTTAACCAGCTCGCCAGTACCCTGGAAAAAAACGAGCAGATGCGTCGCGATTATATGGCGGATATTTCTCATGAACTGCGCACTCCCCTTTCTATATTGCGTGGTGAATTAGAAGCGTTACAGGATGGTGTTCACAAACCAACGCCAGAAACACTCAATTCGTTATTGGCTGAAATTACCACATTGACCAAACTGGTTGATGATCTACACCAGCTATCTCTATCCGATCGCGGGGCGCTGGCATACCGGAAAGAATTTATCAACATCAGTGAGTTAATTCAGGTTGCTATCGCATCTTATCATGGACGTTTCCTTGATAAACAAATCCAAGTGGATGTTAAACTTCCTGAAATTATTATGGTGTTTGCTGACCCAAGCAGATTGACTCAGCTATTTCATAATTTACTGGAAAATAGTCTTCGCTATACCGCTGATAATGGAAAATTGATCATTAAAGGTTGTTCTGACGATAACCACTTCATTCTGAGTTGGGAGGACAGCAAGCCCGGCTTGTCACCAGAGCAATGCCAACAGGTTTTTGAACGATTCTACCGCAGTGAATCCTCACGAAACCGTGCCAGTGGTGGATCAGGACTTGGGTTAGCCATTTGCAATAACATCGTTGAAGCACATAACGGTACGATCCATGCCGAACCCTCACCTTTAGGCGGCCTGAGAATTATCGTAGAATTGCCGCTAACTGAATCCCTCGACGACGAAACGTTATGAGTACAAAATTTGGGCATTATACTGTTTTGATTGTTGAAGATGAGCCAAAGCTTGGGCAATTGCTGGTTGATTACTTGCGGGCGGCTGATTACGAAACCCAATGGCTACTGCGAGGTGATGAAGCGGTCTCCCATGTACAGCAACACAATCCAGATATTATTTTGCTGGATTTAATGCTTCCAGGTTGTGATGGCATCTCTATTTGTCGGGAAATTCGCCGCTTCTCTGACGTACCGATTATTATGGTCACCGCCAAGACGGAAGAAATTGACCGTTTACTTGGATTGGAAATCGGGGCAGATGATTATATTTGTAAACCTTACAGCCCGCGTGAAATTGTCGCGCGAGTTAAAACAATTCTTCGTCGCTGTTACCGACCACAAGATATTGTCAAGCAAAGCGATCTACAAATTGACGAAGCCTGTTTTCAAGCGCGTTACCGCGATAAAATATTGGATTTGACCCCAGTTGAATTCCGGTTATTAAAAACGATGGCAAGTCGCCCTGGGCAAGTATTTTCCCGCGATAAGCTATTGAATAATCTATATGACGATCACCGAATCGTGACAGACCGTACCATTGATAGCCACATTAAAAATTTACGCCGTAAACTGGAACAATTGGATAACAGTAAAACATTCATTCGTTCTATTTATGGACTTGGTTACCGATGGGAAGCGGATATATGCCGTTTGTTATAACTGTCACACTTTAACTGAATTAAATTTCTTTCAACCTTTCACCGGTCAGAAATTCAGCTATATTAAAAATACTTACCTTTAATTGGAGGAATTTCTTATGGCTGTAGGTCATTATGATCTTAAGAGAACAAAAAACAAGCAGTATTACTTCAATTTAAAAGCATCGAACGGTGAAGTTATCCTTACCAGTGAAATGTATACTACCAAGGCAGCAGCGAATAAAGGAATTCGTTCTGTCCAAGCAAATTCACCGGCAGAAAAAAACTTCGAAATCAGAGAAAACAAATCTGGCAAGTCCTATTTCGTGCTGAAAGCGAGAAACTACCAAGTTATCGGCATCAGCGAGTCTTACGATAACGAAGTGGCAGTCAAAAAAGGCATTCAATCTGCAATTAAACATGGCTCTAGCGTCAATGTTCGAGATCTGACAAAGTCAGAATAATATTTTTTCATGATAAACCGCACCTTATCAGTTGAAAACTATCGTCAATTGATAAGGCGCTCTTCATCGATCAACAGAACAGAACGTTTCGTGCTAATAAATTTGTATCCCCAACAAATTAAGCGTTAGAATCCCCGGCCTTATCCTTACTTTTTATAGTGAAAATTCATCTCAACTCAAACCGAGAATTTTTTAACCATGTTTACTCCAGAATTACTTTCCCCTGCCGGTTCACTGAAAAATATGCGCTATGCTTTTGCCTATGGCGCAGATGCCGTATATGCTGGTCAACCACGTTACAGCCTGCGTGTTCGCAATAATGAATTTAATCACGAAAATCTGGCATTCGGCATTAAAGAAGCTCATGAACTTGGTAAGCGTTTTTACGTTGTGGTCAATATTGCTCCTCACAATGCCAAATTGAAAACTTTTATCCGTGATCTAAAGCCTGTCATTGATATGGGACCTGATGCCCTCATTATGTCTGATCCCGGACTGATTATGATGGTTCGTGAAGCTTTTCCTGAAATGGAAATTCATCTTTCCGTTCAAGCTAACGCGGTTAACTGGGCAACAGTAAAATTCTGGCAACAAATGGGACTAACACGGGTCATTCTTTCCCGTGAACTTTCACTGGATGAAATTAACGAGATTCGCCAGCAGGTTCCCGATATGGAACTGGAAGTTTTCGTACATGGCGCGTTGTGTATGGCTTATTCCGGTCGTTGCCTATTATCCGGCTATATTAATAAACGAGATCCCAATCAGGGAACCTGCACTAATGCCTGCCGTTGGGAATATCATGTCCAAGAAGGCAAAGAAGATGATATCGGTAATATTGTGCATATGCATGAACCGATACCGACAAAAAGTATCGAACCAACATTGGGAAAAGGCACTCCAACAGATAAAGTATTTACGTTCGAAGAAGCAAAACGCCCTGGTGAATATATGTCAGCTTTCGAAGATGAACATGGTACTTACATCATGAATTCCAAAGACTTACGTGCAGTTGAACATGTTGAGCGATTAACTAAAATGGGCGTCCACTCTCTGAAAATCGAAGGACGAACAAAATCCTTCTATTACTGCGCTCGCACAGCACAAGTTTACCGCCGAGCCATTGATGATGCCGTTGCAGGGAAACCTTTTGATCCAACGCTGCTAACAACGTTAGAAGGACTTGCTCATCGCGGCTATACCGAAGGATTTTTGCGCCGTCATACCCATGATGCCTATCAGACTTATGAATACGGTTACTCGATATCCGATACCCAACAATTTGTTGGTGAATTTACAGGTGAGCGAGTCAACGGATTGGCTGAAGTTGCTGTCAAGAATAAATTCATGATCGGAGACCGTCTCGAATTAATGACACCATCAGGCAATATCCAGTTTACACTGGAAGCAATGCAGGATAAAAAAGGCCAACCAATGGAAGTTGCGCCTGGGGATGGGTATATTGCCTATTTACCAATTCCTAAACAAATTGATATTAATTACGCCTTATTAATACGTAATCTAAATGGTATTAATTCTCAATATCCTCAAACGAACCGAGACTCAGACAAATAATCATCAATATCCCCTCTTCACGATGATATATTTCTTTTTTTAGAAACAGATCACATCAATACTATTTTATTTACCGTAGTATTGTTGGTGAAAAATAAAAAATTAAAAAAGTTTTACAGTAAGACTAGGAACCACCTCCTTGGCCGGCTCAATCTCCCTTGAGCTGGCCTTTTCTTTTTCGCTCCGGGAAATAAAATCAACAAGTTACAGAATTCATTCACACGATTAATTAAATAGATAAATTTAACTATTAAATCAATGAATGTTTATATTCATGTGTTTCTGATACCCTGAATATTAATAAGAAAATATTTCTACTTATTGAAATATCACACTATCTAAAGAAATGTAATTAAAATTTTCCACTGTTTAATAATTCAGGAAACCCATCATATTTAGACCAAATATTATACAATTTGATAGAATTAATCAGGTAAAGATTATGAAAACAGATAATTACAATTTACTTATTGTTAAAACTATTAGTTCAACATTTATCTGACTATATCGACTTAATAACCCAAAAAAACGGCTTTTGTTTCATATACCCACAATATAAATAAGGGTAAAATAGCCAAATCACCCCAAAGCTGATAAACGACAGCGCAGTACCTGTTACCCCCTCATAGAAATGAAGTTTAATCCCGCAATAGGAGCTGCTTAGTAAACCAAAAGACAATAGAAACGCATTTTTACACCGGATCAGCGTGAAAAATATCATCTAACAATAACATCAAGAAAAATCAGCTTAGCAAATAACAGTAATAAACAGTCAACTTTCATCTATCAAACTCAGCTTACATCAACAGGTCCAATGACTTTATAAAAAATCGTTTGCAAACAAGTTACTAAAGAGAAAACGTAATAATAAATTACTTTTGGTAAATGGAAGAAAACCAAAATATCACCATTCGCAATAGAAACATGAGAAATTTTTCGTCCGTGAAAAAATCAAACTATATTGATGTATTTCTCAATCAGCTAATTGATTGATGAATACAATCAAAACTAAAAATTTAGTATAATTATTATTTTGTATTATTATCACTTTTACGAAAGAATAAATAACTATATTGACTGTTGCTTACAGGATTATATAAATTTAAAAATATTGACGTCAAAAATGGCTATTTACCATATAATGGCGCAACATAGTTATAAATAAATTGACAAAATAAAAAATTATTCACATAAATAATTAAAATCAATAAAATTTATATCTAATAGCGTTCAAAAAATATGAATACTCAGCCTTATATACCCCATGGATTTCAAGATGCATCGCGACGGCAAGGGAGTGAATCCCCGGGAGCATAGATAACTATGTGACCGGGGTGAGTGAGTGCAACCAACAAAGAGGCAACTTGAAAGATAACGGGTATAAAACTTATTTAAACGATATAAAAACATATTAAATCTTTACAAAAAACTCATATAATAAAATAATCAGTTTAACGATAGAAAGAGAAAGCTATAAATAACACTCTTATTTATCGGTTAATTAAGTTATAGAAATAATATTATAATTCAATATTAATCAATAGGTTATTTATTACAAATAATAACCGTTACTTATATGAATTTAAAGTAATTCAGACAATCTGATCATAATTGAAAGAAAAATATCCATATATATACCCTATGGATTTCAAGATGCATCGCGACGGCAAGGGAGTGAATCCCCGGGAGCATAGATAACTATGTGACTGGGGTGAGCGAGTGCAGCCAACAAAGAGGCAACTTGAAAGATAACGGGTATATACCCTATGGATTTCAAGATGCATCACGACGGCAAGGGAGTGAATCCCCGGGAGCATAGCTAACTATTTCACACCCATATCAATCATCTAAAGAATGGTTATGTCACTCTTACACTAAATAGCCACTTTCCTGGTAATAAAATTCTCTTTAAAATCCTACCTGAAGCGATCCACTACCACTTCCCTCCCAATATAACTTGTTATCCTAAAAAGGATAAATGACAATCGATAGCATCTTTTCATAACTGGAGTAAGACATGACTGATATCGCTAAGTTGTTAGGCAAAGATGCGGACAGTTTATTGCAACATCGTTGCAATACCATTCCGAGTGAAAATCTTTATCTGCCAGGCGCCGACTTTGTTGATCGCGTAATGATCGACAATAACCGACCCAATACGGTTCTGCGCTCCATGCAAACATTGTTAAATCATGGTCGCCTTGCAGGTACGGGTTATTTGTCTATTTTGCCGGTGGATCAAGGTGTAGAACATTCTGCTGCCGCTTCTTTTGCAGCAAACCCGCTCTATTTCGATCCAAAAAATATCGTTGAACTGGCTATTGAAGCCGGCTGTAACTGTGTTGCCTCTACTTATGGCGTGTTATCCGCTGTTTCTCGTCGTTATGCTCATAAGATCCCATTTCTGGTTAAACTGAACCACAATGAAACACTGAGCTATCCCGCTCAATATGATCAAACTTTATATGCTAGTGTTGAACAAGCATTCGAGATGGGTGCTGTTGCCGTTGGAGCAACAATTTACTTTGGCTCTATCGAATCACGGCGTCAAATTGAGGAAATTTCAGCCGCCTTTAAACGGGCGCATGAATTGGGCATGGTAACGGTATTGTGGGCCTACCTACGTAATTCTGCCTTCAAAAAAGAGGGGGTAGATTATCACTCCAGTGCAGACCTCACAGGCCAGGCTAACCATTTAGCAGCCACTATCGGTGCCGATATCGTTAAACAAAAAATGGCCGAAAATAACAGCGGCTATACGGCGATTGGCTTTGGTCATACCGATAAACGTGTTTACACTAATTTGACTACCGATCATCCTATCGATCTGGTCCGTTATCAGATAGCTAACTGCTACATGGGTCGCGCCGGTATGATTAACTCAGGTGGTGCATCCGGTAATAATGATTTAAGTGACTCCGTTCGTACTGCCGTCATTAATAAACGCGCAGGCGGCATGGGGTTAATCCTCGGCCGTAAAGCTTTCAAAAAATCCATGAAAGAGGGTATTGAGCTGATTAATGCGGTTCAAGATGTCTATCTGGATAAGCAAGTGACTATCGCGTAAATAAAGCTTGTCGCCGGTGATAATGAATATACCCGTTATCTTTCAAGTTGCCTCTTTGTTGGCTGCACTCGCTCACCCCGGTCACATAGTTATCTATGCTCCCGGGAATTCGCTCCCTTGCCGTCGCGATGCATCTTGAAATCCATAGGGTATAGATAGTAAGTCGCTACCAACGTTGAGTTATCCTGTTCTCACAGCATAATCACCTAATTCATTATCACTTTCTCACCAAATCCCGAAAACACCAATCAGCTACTCTCACCACCACTGATGAAAATGGTGCACAGGCCCGATTCCTTTTCCTACATCTAACGAGTCCGCCTGTTCTAACGCCGCCTGGAGGTATGCTTTGGCAACAGGCAGTGTTGTCTGCCAATTCGAATAACGCGGACGCAAAGCAGCCAGTGCAGCGGAGAGCGTACATCCTGTTCCATGAGTATGACGAGTATTGATTCTGGGCGCAGTAAAACGCCATTCTCCCTCAACAGTAAATAGCCAATCAGGGCTTTCATGTTCTGTAAGGTGCCCGCCTTTCAGTAAAACGGCTTCGCATCCTAGCGATAATAGTTCACGCCCTTGTTTTTGCATGTCCATTTCGGTTTTTGCTACAGAGCATTTCAATATCGCTGCGGCTTCCGGCAAATTTGGGGTAATCAACGAAACCTTCGGTAATAATCGTCCAACAACCTCGGAAACCGCTTCCGGCGCCAACAACGGATCGCCACTTTTCGCAATCATTACCGTATCCAATACAACATAAGGAACGGCATAACGGCTTATTGTGTCGGCAACGACGGCAACATTGGCCGCATTGGATAACATGCCTATCTTAGCGCTATCAATTCTGATATCTGACAACACAGATTCAAGCTGTGCCGCAACAAAAGTAGGATCGATATCATAAACAGATTGCACACCACAGGTGTTTTGCGCAACAAGCGCGGTCATTACTGTTGTGCCATAAGCACCAAGTGCGGAGAAAGTTTTTAAGTCGGCTTGAATGCCAGCACCGCCACTAGGATCAGTACCGGCAATTGTCAGTGAATTGATTCTCATCATAGGTACCCCTTCCAACCAGCAAAAGGAAAGCAAGTATATCCGTTATCTTTCAAGTTGCCTCTTTGTTGGCGGCACTCGCTCACCCCGGTCACATAGTTACCTATGCTCCCGGGGATTCACTCCCTTGCCGCGCGATGCATCTTGAAATCCATAGGGTATATCAGGAAAAGACACCTCGACTTCCCTACGCTGGCATTATCCAGATCAGGTATTACGGGTTCATCTCAGCTCTGTGAAGAGCACCCCGAGTCAAAACAAAAACACCCTATCAGATAACTAACAGGGTGATATCGGTATATCATTGTTGCCAATAAAAAATCAAACAGACAACAAATTTACTTCGTCAATCCAAAATGATTGACAAAAAGAAGTTATGCTGTAGTAACGTTTGCCGCAGAAGGACCTTTCTGACCGTCCTGAATTTCAAACTCAACTTTTTGACCTTCGGCCAGAGTCTTGAAACCCTCGCTCTGAATAGCGCTAAAATGTACAAACACATCTTTGCTACCATCAGCCGGAGTAATAAAACCAAAACCTTTAGATTCGTTGAACCACTTTACAGTACCAGTGATTTTTGCCATTTTAAGAATTTCCTTCGGATCACTTAATTCTAATTCGCCGTTCGGCGCAACATAAAAACTAGAGCAAGTTGCTGCTATTAACAGAGCTGTATAACAGAACCATACCTCGTTTACCCGAACGATTTATCACATATTCTTAATATGATGGCAAGCCATTTTTTATCAGCTATGGAGCTAACGCACATATTTAAAATTCTTAACAACAATTATTGTTTAACATAGCTGCAAAAATTTGAAAAACCAAGGTTATCCTAATTAGCTTACAGTTTATCCACTCAACAAAACCCCAGATAACATAAATAATCCTAATTTATTTTGCCTGTCTTATTATTAGATTTTTTATATCTATAGTACGGTCATAGAGACCAATCTCTACTGTTTGAGTGAAAGAAAAAATCAACACATTCCCAATATTAGTTAACTAAAATATTAGTATTAAATATACCCAGTTAATACCTATTACATCTTAATATTAATTTTTTGTTTAACTTTTATTGAAAATAGCAAGAGTAGAATTCCTGAATTTAGACGTTTGTCATATTTTACGTGATACAAAGGATCTTCCCAATTTATGTTGTCGGGAAATTGGAGCAATAAATAATGAAATTTGATTTAACCGCAGCCTGTACCCTATCAGCCACTCTTTTAGTCTCATCAGGGACAGTGTTTGCAACAACGGCAGATACTGCTAACAAATCATTAGCAACCACTGAATCTCACACTCCGATCAGTTATGGCAACAATTCGAGCAGTTTATGGGAAAAATTCAACAATAATGTCGCTCTCACCTGGGATGCACCCAACAATGAACTTTATCTGCCGGTAATCACTTGGCATAACAGACATACCTACGATAAAGAGAAAACCGATAAATATAATGAGCGGCCCTGGGGTTTCGGCTATGGTAAATATCGTTACGACGAAGACAACGATTGGCATTCCCTTTATGCAATGGCTTTTATGGATTCTCATAACCGTTTGGAACCCATCGTTGGCTATGGATTTCAGAAGATGTGGATACCCGGTGATTTAGATGGTTTCCGAATGGGAATTGGTTTCACTCTGAGCGTTACAGCTCGTCATGATTATTATTATGTCCCTATTCCACTCCCATTACCGTTATTCTCCATAGAATATGATCGGTTATCGTTTCAAGGAACGTATATTCCCGGCACATATAACAACGGTAATGTACTCTTCGCCTGGTTACGTTGGCAGTGGTAACCGGATAAAAAATACCAGGCTGCGTGACATCAGCCTGGTATTTTTATAGTGATAATCCAAGTATACCCGTTATCTTTCAAGTTGCCTCTTTGTTGGCTGCACTCCCTTGCCGTCGCGATGCATCTTGAAATCCATAGGGTATAGATATTATCCCTGATCCTCTGTTTTCATTTTATTACGGCGAGAATGGGACATTAAAAACCCGATCCATAACACCCCCACCCAGAATGGCATCAAGATAACTGAAATACGGATGCTATCCATCATCAAAATAATGACAAGTATAAAAGCAAGGAAAACCAGACACAGATAATTACCAAATGGATACCAAAACGCCTTAAATGACGGCTCTATCCCCTGTTTAACTTTTTCTGCCCGGAATTTTAAATGCGCCATACAGATCATGACCCAATTAATCACCAACGTTGTTACCACTAACGCCATTAATAACTCAAATGCTTTGCCCGGCATCACATAATTAATCAATACGCCAATGGATGTTGCCAAAGCAGACATGACAATGGCTCTGATAGGAACACCACTTTCATTAACTTTTGTCAACATTCCAGGAGCATTGCCTTGTTTTGCTAAACCATACAGCATCCGACTGTTGCAATACACACCGCTGTTATAAACGGACAATGCGGCTGTTAGGACAACAATATTCAGAATGTTAGCCACCCAGAAACTATCCAGGTTATGAAAAATCATAACAAATGGGCTTTCACCTTCAACGACATTGCCCCACGGATAAAGCGACAATAACACAGTCAGAGAACCAATATAGAAAATCAATATTCTGTATACCACCTGATTGGTGGCCTTAGGAATGCTGATACGTGGATTTTCCGCTTCTGCTGCGGTAATACCCACCAGTTCCAATCCACCAAAAGAGAACATGATTACAGCCATTGCCATAATAAGGCTGAAGATCCCATTAGGCATAAAGCCACCATGCTGCCAAAGGTTAGTAATGCTGGCCTGAGGCCCGCCATTTCCGCTGACTAACAGGTAAGAACCAAAAACAATCATACAGATAATTGCGGTCACTTTAATGATGGAAAACCAAAATTCTGTTTCACCATATAACCGGACATTAATTAAATTTACCGTATTGATTAAAACAAAGAAGACGGTTGCAGAAACCCAGGTTGGAATATCAGGCCACCAATAGTGGATGTACATTCCCACAGCCGTTAATTCAGCCATTCCGACCAGAGTAAACATCGCCCAATAATTCCAGCCTGATAAAAACCCGGGAAAATCGCCCCAATATTTATACGCAAAATGACTAAACGACCCCGCTACTGGCTCCTCGACTACCATCTCTCCTAGCTGACGCATAATCAGAAATGCAATAAAGCCTGCGATAGCGTATCCTAAAATTACGGAGGGACCTGCCATTTTTATAGTTTGTGCAATACCGAGAAACAACCCAGTCCCGACAGACCCCCCCAAAGCAATAAGTTGAATATGCCGGTTTTTTAAACCGCGTTTAAGTGTTGACCGCTGCGATTGTCCTGCCATCTTGTCCTCTTGATACAACTTCTATCTTGTTATTAGTGGGAAAACAACCGCTTCCCCTTATCTGCTTTATTCAAAGCAAACAAAACACTAGCTTTAAAGGGTGGATATCGAAGATATATGTTAGCACAGATATATGATGGGAAAATGGCTGATGAGTATCAGCAACTAATCAGAAAGGCAGATATCGAGTCACAGAACAAATACCTGAATCAAACTGTTCCCCCTGATCACAATAGCTATCCAAAGCTAACAGGTACAAGAACAGACATATTCCAAGTAATACTAAGATTGCAATGGTTTTTTTTATGTCCAATTCTATTTCCTTCAAGTTCGGTCAGAACGCAATACGTTAAGAATAAAGTTGAAAAATGATATTCTACAACAATGAAACAAGAAAAATATTCATCCTGTGCTTTCATTGTGAAAAAATCGAACCGGCAACAGTATGCATGCTAACAATGTAATCAGAACGCATTTAAACAAATACTAACCATGTGGATTCTATTCATTATAACAAAAAAATCAATTGTCACATTCAGTTACAATTTAAATCGTTATGTCAAGGCTTTGTCATCTTTAGAAAAAGTTGTGTATACTTCCTTTCACTTTCAACCAGAACAAAATTGTTAATGCCACAGGATAATCACTTAGCACTTGTATGTGCTCTCAGCAAATGGATTGAGAATCACCTTGGCCGGGTAATCCATCTGGAAGAACTGGCAACTTACTCCGGTTACTCGCTTTGGCACATGCAGAAAATATTCAAGGAAGTCACCGGAATTTCTCTTGGTAAATATATCCGCCAGCGACGCCTGGCCGGCGCTGTTCATCTTTTAAGAAACAGCGCTTTGCCTATTTTTGATATCGCCTTAGATTTCGGCTTTGGCTCTCAGTCTCATTTCACTTATATGTTCCGCAAAGAGTATGGCATAACTCCCTATGATTTCCGGCAGAATCCAGAGATTGAGCTCGAAGTTAAATTACCTCTTCATTTCACGACTAACTGTTCGTGACACGGTAACCAGAGAACCTTAAATGCCCCCTCAAATATTTAGGAAGAAACAACGATGGCGTTGCCACAAAGGACGCCATCTCACACTCATCCTTGATACCTTCACTTAACAGGTATCATCTGGCTTTAGTCGCTAACCAACAGATAATTGATCCTATGGTAACCATTAGCACCCCTTGCCAGAATGAAAAAGAGAGTGCGGTGCTAAGAAGCAATGATGAAAAAGCCGTCGATATAATCGGCGTGAAATAAGATAGTGTAGCCAATAATGCAACATGTCCTCTGATGATCGCAAAGGTCCAGGCGGCATTCGCCACCCCCATAACCGCGCCAGCAAACAATAATATGCTGACACTACGCAGACTTATCGCCATTTCAGGAGGTGATGTGAAGAAATATTGCACCCATAATGCGAAAGCCGTCAGGATAAAAAACAACGACATGCCATTCTTACCTGCCGCCATTATTTTTGTAATGTTACAATACACCGCCCAAATAATTGCCCCCGCAAAAGCCAAACCATAACTTAATGGATTGCTCTGGATATTTCCTACCATCTGTCTGAGTGACCAGCCATTATCACCACTCATCACCCAACCGATCCCCAGAATAGACAATAATAAACCAGGATATAACCACCAGTTCACATTCTGCTTATTAATAATCACGGCAAGTAAAACAGTAAAACCTGGCCACAGGTAGTTAACCATACCCAATTCAATTGCTTGAGCACGATTATTGGCAAAACCTAATGCAAGCGATAAACAGATTTCATAACTGACAAACAATAGACTCCCAAGCCACAAATAGATTCTGGGAAAGGCGCTAATTTTTGGGAAGCCGATTAGCAGAATCAGAAAAATCGATCCAACTGTATAAATCAGCGCTGCGCCACCTACAGGCCCAAAATCTTCACTCACACTTCTTATCAACCCAACGATTGTACTCCACAATACAATCGCCAATATTCCGTACAGGGTCGCTTTGTGTTGTTCTATCCTTGCTTTCACATCTATCCCCATATTTATTCTTATTCTAGTTCTCTGTCATACTGAATCAAATAAATCAGTACCAGAATGATAGTGATAAAAAAATGGAAAGCACTAGATACACCATTCCACTGTTTAGACATCCACATCCCAAACCATTCACCACCAATTGACATAAATGCCACCTGCCAAGTCAAGAATCCCAAGGTCAGACCCGCTATTGCAACAGCTTTCTTTTTATTAAAAATGGCAGCATTAGATTTTAAATTCGCCAGTAAATAGATACCGCCAATCCAACATAACACTGCCATTAAACTTTCTAAAGAAATAATCATAATATAGCCAATGTGATGTAGCACTGGTGAATGAATTGCACGATAGGTAATAGTCGTATCTGGGAAAATGGTATCCATCATAAATACGTGCTGTACAAATGCGAAATTAGTCGCATAGTCTGTGATATTGCCAAAAGCCGCTAATGTCGCAAACAAAGCTATTGCAAAAATCATCAAAGTCTTAGATAAGCGAATAATCATTTGTCAAGTCCTCAAAGAATGGTTTTAGCGCCGAAAAGATCATAAAGAACACAAACTATACCCTATGGATTTCAAGGTGCATCGCGACAGCAAGGGAGCGAATCCCCGGGAGCATAGATAACTATGTGACCGGAGTGACCGGGATAAGTGAGTGCAGCCAACAAAGAGGCAACTTGAAAGATAACGGCTATATCATATAATCTAACAATCATCACCCTATTTCCACATATTTAATCATAGAATTACGTTTAAAATATTTTCATCTAAAATCTGACTGATATTTTTCTGTTCATACTATCATTATATCAGTTATTATCTGATCCATTATTATTTACCTGACTATTATTTATGAACGATTCTCTAGCTGGTTCAATAAAAAGCTATTTCAGCCAAAAATTGAGTAGAAAAGATTATATTATTAGTTTTATTAAAATAGCGATTATTTTCGGAATATTAATCTTTCTCTCTGGTTACCTAGCAGAAAACAATTATGCCACCCACATGAAATATGAGTTATCAGTGTGGTTGTATATGATCTCTATTGGCCTATGGGCAATGTGCTCCTTCGCTACGGTTTACTATTTAATCATAAAAACAGCTTACAGATTCAATGACGTGGGGTTATATGGCTGGCTAATCTCTATTTTTATTTACCTGTGCAGTGTGTTACCAAACTATTTTCCCGACAAAATAATAATGTATTCACCCTTTATCAGCCTAATTGGGATTATTCTTGCATTTATTCTGCCAGGAGGAAAAAATCATAATAAAGAGTAATATTTTCTCCATATCGCAAAAATTTCATTTAATCTGACTATTACTTAAAATAGTAATAGTCATTATAAAATAAAGCGACGATTATTTATATACATTGGATATTTTATTACTTAGCCATCACCTTACTTCTATTGCTATTTCTCACCACAATCTACTATACCCGTTATCTTTCAAGTTGCCTCTTTGTTGGCTGCACTCGCTCATCCCGGTAACATCTCCCGGGGATTCACTCCTTTGCCGTCGCGATGCATCTTGAAATCCATTGGGTATATATCGAAAGCAATCGTGCGTTAAAATAGCAACAGTTGGAAAGATATGATCAACAACTGCCGAGGTAAGGCTGTTACTACAGTTAAAACAAAGTGAAGAAAAGTTCGAAGAATAGATCATGAAAATTTATAGAGTTTATGAGAAAAACCATGCCATAAAAGTCACTCCAATAAAGTTCTTTCTATGGCACGATCTCACAAGATAGTGAAAACTATTTTTTATATTTCTCAACCAGAGCCAGAGCTATTGATTCAGTTTGTGCATCAGGATTACCACTGATGTCATCTGGCCTGAAATGCATCTGGAATGCACTGATGGTCTTACGGGTATCTTCATCAAGCACACCCGTTTGTGGAATGGTGTAGCCATATTTAGCCAATGTCTTCTGGATTAACTCAACAGAAGCACCATCATGCCATTTTCTGCCAGCCATATATTTTTCAACGGTTGCATCTTCAGGCCATGCACCAATACCTTGCTCTGCCAAATTCTTCCAAGGGAAAAGTTTGCCTGGATCATACTTTCTCAAAGGTGCAATATCACTGTGACCAACGACATTAATAGGTTCAATGCCATAGCGTTGAATAATATCTTTCGCCAAACGCGTTAATAGATCGATCTGTTGCTCATTAAACGGATACCACTCTTTCTCAAGTAGCATTTCCGTAAATCCTTTATTAACAATTTCAATGCCAATCGAAGTGTCATTCAAGTCTTTCCGACCATTCCATCCACTAACACCAGCATGCCATGCCCTCTTATCTTCAGGAACCAGTTGTAGAATAACAGGCTTTCCTCTCACATAATTCGGTAACGATGGGATCAAATAATGAGCACTAACACCACCCTGAGTGAGTATACGTAAAGAATCTTTATCATCAACAGCGGTATAATGGAACACCAAAAACCTTACTCTGTCATTTTGACCTTGCGAAGGAAAAGAGCTATCAACTTTATAAGCGCCCCGATCTTCCAGGTTGGAACACCCCGCCAATAGCATAAATAAGCCAACCAATATGATCTTCTTCATCATTTCCCTGTCCCACCTATTAATTGAAAGCAATATAATAACACAAAGAAATCAAATGAATACAAAATAAAATTTATGTTTTACATGATTTTTTCATAAAACTATCGGTTATGTTCTTGACATAAAGCACAAATGAAGATGCCTTATTCCCATAACTTAGATGGAAATAAGGCAAAAATAACAAATGAAACGTGAAAGGCTATTAGCCGCTATGTTGTTAAATAGTACTAACTATACCCGTCATCTTTCAAGTTGCCTCTTTGTTGGCTGCACTCGCTCACCCCGGTCACATAGTTACCTATGCTCCCGGGGATTCTCTCCCTTGCCGTCGCGATCCATCTTGAAATCCATAGGGTATATACTTTGTTCTAGCATTTCACTTGTGACCAGCCGCTTGGTTCGATTTAGCAAGATTTGCCGTTTCTTCCCAAATACCGACTTCGACCTTTTTCTGAATTTCAGGATACTGATTAATATCAAATGTCGGTAACTTACCGACACGTCTCTGTTGGTTGTAATCTTTTGCGAGTTTAAATGCGACGCCAGAAAGCAACAAGATAGCGGTCAGATTGGTAATTGCCATCAATGCCATAGACAAATCAGCCATTTTCCAAACTAAAGGCAATTCAGCCAACGCACCAAACATTACCATACCCAACGCCGCCAGACGTAAGATCATCAAGCCCGCAGTATGATTACGTTCAAGGAATACGATATTGCTTTCAGCATAAGCATAATTCGCAATGATTGATGTGAATGCGAAAAAGAAGATAGCCAGTGCAATAAATTCAGATCCCCAATCACCGACAGCGGAAGACAATGCCCGCTGAGTCAATTCTATTCCACTTATTCCTGAAATATTGCCATCAAGCACACCCGATGACAGGATGATAACAGCAGTAGCGCTACAGATAACCAGAGTATCCATAAAAACACCTAGCATTTGCACATAACCCTGAGATGCTGGATGAGGAGGATATGGAGAAGCAGAAGCAGCAGCATTGGGTGCTGACCCCATCCCGGCTTCATTTGAAAACAACCCGCGTTGAACACCTTGTGTCATCGCCTGAGCAACACCATAACCAACGCTTCCTGCAACTGCTTCCTGCAAACCGAATGCGCTTTTGAAAATCAATGCAAACACTTCCGGCATTCGTTCAAAGTTATGCCCGACGACCCAGAACGCCAAAATCAGATAAGCTATCGCCATAAAAGGGACAACTAATTCTGCAACCCGAGCAATAGAGCGCAAGCCACCAAAAATAATGGCCCCGCTAAGAATCACCAAACCGATGCCGACATACAAAGGATCAAAATTAAATGCAAAAGCAGCAGCCTGAACAATGGAATTTGCCTGAACAGCATTAAATACCAGACCAAAAGCAATAATAAGAAATATGGAGAACATAACGCCCATCCAGCGTACTCCAAGCCCCTTTTCCATATAGTAGGCCGGACCACCGCGGTAATTCCCCTTATCGTCTTTTGTCTTGTACAGCTGGGCAAGTGTACTCTCAATAAAAGAGGTTGCCATTCCAATCAGAGCAACCATCCACATCCAAAAAATGGCACCAGGCCCACCAGCCGTTAAGGCGATTGCCACACCAGTAAGGTTACCGGTACCAACCCGTGCAGCTAAGCTGGTACACAGAGCCTGGAATGATGAAATACCCGCACTGTCAGATTTTTTACTGTTTTTCAATACTGAAAACATGTGCCCAAAATGACGAATCTGTATAAAACCTGTGCGTATAGTGAAGTAAATACCAGCCCCAAGAAGAAGATAAATCAATACGGAGCCCCAAAGGATACTGTTAAAAAAGCTAATTAGTTCCGTCAAGATATTTTTCCCCTTAAATTAGTAAACCCAGTCTGACCATAAAATCGTATCCGGCAGAATTCATTGCGCTTAATATGCCTTTATAATTAACAAGTAACACAATGCTGTATAAAAAAACACAGAGATACTGGTCAGAAAAACGCTATGAATGTAACACAAGTTTGAAATTAATGTGTAATGTTTACTGACCTTTTTACATTATCCATCAGATTAAATGAATGTTTGGTGTACTGTTTTTGACTGATAGTTAATAGATATGTCATTCAATCGACTATTGCCCGTCAGTCACTTCATACACTTTTGGCTATGCCTCCTATCAGTGATTCACAACAACTGCATATATGAAACCCGTTACTCTAGCCCTCACACAAGTAAAAGAAGTTCTACCAATGAACCGCTTGTTAATTAAATCAACAACCCATTAATATCAAGAAAAAAAATTCAAAAATAAGATATTGTGATTAATTTTGTGAGCAGATTATCAGCTTTAACAAAAAAAACCTCATTAATTTAGAAAATTTCGCATAGTGACATTTATCACATAAAACATTAAAAATCAAAAAGATAAAAAAACTCTCTTATCGGATCACAATGAAATACCAACACGTATACTCAATGTAGAAAATATCATCCCAATAAATAACATAACATGCAAAAAACGAATAAACATCTCAACCTATATCTGACATTTATCTGTAGGCTTCCTCAGTCACAAGAACAAATGATATTTTTCTCTTAGCTATTTGTGTTAAGTTATCATTAACATTAAAAGTTTTTAACGAATGTTCACTACTTCTTTATTTTATTATAACGAATACATTTCTACTTATTTATCTATTCTCTGAATATATTCAAATATATATCTAATCGTTCTCATTATTTTATTCTCTATAAGATGATTGTCTAATATTTCCACAAGCGGATTAAAATAAAACAGCAATAAAACCGAGATAATAAGATCCTTTTTTATAAAAGATCGAGCAGTACTTTGATTACCTGCCAGATAGGCCAAACCTTTAACAAAATTTGTAGAAAATTTGCTGAATGAGCAACAGAATCCTAAGTAAAATCGGGTACACTGCAAACTAAAATCATTACAATGATATTACCACTTTAAATTTCCCTAAGACCGGATACTACAAGCACAGATGTCTTGGATAAATCACAAAAACGCAAGGCTTAACTTTGACAATTTACCGTGATGGTCAGTTAGAGACAGTTTAACCCAAATCACGCCTATCATTTTGTTACAATAACTCGTTGAATACCTATATATCCTATGGATTTCAAGATGCATCGCGACGGCAAGGAAGTAAATCCCCGGGAGCATAGCGAACTATGTGACCGGGGTGAGCGAGTGCAGCCAACAAAGAGGCAACTTGAAAGATAACGGGTATAAACATCAAAATCCTCTCAACACAGTTACATGATAAATCGCCATCTCATTAGACTATAAAAACAACAGGCTTAACCCAACTATACATAGTTAAAACCAACTTTTACTTTACATTATATTAACATTATGTTTTAATTCCATTAAAATATTATTTCATATTAAAACTATATTGTGAAAAATATGAAAAAACTTCTCTCATATGCAACATAAAACTGGATCTTTTATTATCTACTGCTAATATTTTCATTTGTTATCTTTTACAAAAAAAATATGTTTATGAAGTTAATATTGTATAAATATCTCACTTTTATTCTAAATGCATAATTTAAACAATATACGTTGAGGTTATGAATGATGTTAAGAAGAAAAAGGAAGAATCCCACTGATAACAATTTACCTATAAGAGTCTATCGTGGGAGATCTAAATATGAATATCACCCTCCATCAGGAGGTTCAATATCCATTTGTTGTTTAAGTTCACCATTATCTGTCGTTTGGGAGGAATATGAAAAAATTCTTAATAAGGAAAAACAATAACTAAATAATAATATTTCAAATATTATACAGTAAGTACTTTATTTACAGTTATAAAACCAGCGGGAGAACAAACTCCCGTTAGCGGTTTTGCCTAAATACACCAATAATAAAGATTTTTACACGCTATTAAATTAACTATCCAGTTTTAACTTCTCATATCTACTTATCGTTCATCAAACCAAGCTAATCATCCAACTCCTTCTCAAGATAGAAATCTTAAGTCTCCTACTTTGGTTGGCATGAAAACTCTCATCGGATTATTGGAAAAAAAATGGCCAAATATTTGCCATAAGTTCGCAATTCTCTACAAATTTAGAAGATTGCGAATTGCACTCGATGAGAACTAGCACGAGCAGCATTTAGCCAATGAGAAGTAGGATCCAATACGGATCCATGATATGCCTCCACGCTGCCTTATATTCAAGCTTTAAACGAGCTTTCGCGCGGTTCTGCACTGCCCCAAAAGTTGATCATCCGAGCAAAGGAATTCAGCATAGCTCAGACCATTTCAGTATGAGCTGGAAAACACCGTAGCAAAAGGCAATGAAAAAGGGAGGAAATAATGGATAGAAGAATGAGTTAGCAGTAACTTGCAAGAAGTTGCAAGTTACTGGATAACAGCCACCGCCTTAAAAATATATTCTTTGAATAGCAACGCCAGCGCCGCAGCAACGATAAACCATTGAAGTCGATCAAATTTACCTTCAAGTTTATCAAAACGCTTATCTATGGATTCAAAACGCTTATCCATAACATCAAAACGTTTATCAATAGATTCGAAGCGTCTATCTATTAATTCGAATCGCTTATCAATAGATTCAAAGCGTTTATCAATAGATTCAAAGCGTTTATCAAGTGATGCAAAGTTAACCTCGGTCTCACGGCGCAGATTATCCACACTTTCCTGAGTTGCAAGATGTTGCATATTCTGCCCGCGATGTAAGAGAGCATTCAGTACATCACTCGTACTAAACTCTATTTTTTTATCATCTGAGCTACTCATCTTTTACCCCCTCTCCCTATCAGACAGAACGAATATTAACCTCAGTATACACTCTGCCATACATGACTTGCAAAATTTTACGCTTAATAAAACAACAATATATACCCGTCATCTTTCAAGTTGCCTCTTTGTTGGCTGCACTCACTCACCCCGGTCACATAGTTCTCTATGCTCCCGGGGATTCGCTCCCTTGCCGTCGCGATCCATCTTGAAATCCATTGGGTATATACCTTTAAGTACTTGAGATTTTCCAATTAAGACTATAAAGCATAAAAAGGTAAAAACGACAGATAACCACCTGAAAATAGGATAAAAAAACCAGCTAAAGCTCTATTTAGGAAAAAAAATACATAAAATTGCCTTTATGGCAGTTATACAGAAAGCTCCGTAGTGAAGTGACCCTCTATAGCAGTTAGAAAACCTCACGGAAGCATTAGCTACCGTGAAGTTTTTGCAAGATGATAAGATTACATATGCTGGATAATCGCGTCACCAAATTCGCTACATTTCAGCAACTTAGCACCTTCCATCAGACGTTCGAAATCATAAGTCACGGTCTTCGCGGCAATCGCGCCTTCCATACCTTTAACGATCAGATCTGCGGCTTCTGTCCACCCCATGTGACGCAGCATCATTTCAGCGGAAAGAATCACAGAACCTGGATTCACCTTATCCTGACCGGCATATTTAGGTGCTGTACCATGAGTTGCTTCAAACAGAGCACATTCATCACCGATGTTTGCTCCCGGAGCGATACCAATACCACCAACCTGAGCAGCTAGTGCATCAGAAATATAGTCACCATTCAGGTTCATACAGGCGATAACATCATATTCGGCAGGGCGCAACAGAATCTGTTGTAGAAACGCATCTGCGATAACATCTTTGACAATGATCTCTTTACCGTTTTTCGGATTTTTAATTTTCACCCAAGGACCGCCATCCAACAGTTCACCGCCGAACTCTTCACGAGCAAGCTGATAACCCCAGTCTTTGAAAGCACCTTCGGTGAACTTCATAATGTTGCCTTTGTGAACCAGAGTGACAGATTCACGGTCATTATCAATTGCGTATTCGATGGCAGCACGAACTAAGCGTTTAGTACCCTCTTCAGAACAGGGTTTCACACCGATACCACATTGCTGTGGGAAACGGATTTTATTGACGCCCATCTCTTCTTGCAGGAATTTAATCACTTTATCCGCTTCGGCAGACCCCGCTTTCCATTCAATACCGGCGTAAATATCTTCCGCGTTTTCACGGAAAATAACCATATCGGTCAATTCAGGTTGTTTGACCGGGCTTGGCGTTCCCTGGTAATAACGAATAGGACGAAGGCAGACATACAGATCTAATTGCTGGCGCAATGCTACGTTCAGAGAACGAATACCGCCACCAACCGGCGTCGTCAGAGGACCTTTAATGGCGACGCGATATTCACGGATCAGATCCAACGTTTCATCCGGCAACCAAACATCTTTACCGTATACATGAGTCGATTTTTCACCGGTGTAGATTTCCATCCAGGAAATTTTACGCTCACCCTGATAAGCTTTCTGAACCGCTGCATCAACAACTTTCAACATTGCAGGGGTAACATCGACACCAATCCCATCCCCTTCGATATAAGGGATGACCGGGTTATTCGGAACAATCAGTTTACCTTTAGCGTCGACTGTTATTTTTTTACCTTCCGCCGGAATAACTACTTTGCTTTCCATTAACCTCTCCTTTCAAGTAAGCGTAATACCTTGTTAATTTTTTGTAAGGGACGTGTCAATACTACTTGAATATTCTGCGAACGCCAATTGATAGCAGACTAATGTATAATACCCCTTCCATTTTATTCAGTGATCTATGATGACAAATTTCGCTATTAAAAAACACAAACTTAACCGATTCAGCCAAAGAAAAATATCGCATTCTGTCAAAAAACCAACAGTACCTCGTCGAGTGTTGATATTTAACAAACCCTATGATGTTTTACCCCAATTCACTGATGAAATGGGCAGAACAACGTTAAAAGATTTTATCCCGTTCCCTAATGTGTATGCTGCCGGGCGTTTAGATCGTGACAGTGAAGGATTATTAATTCTGACGAATGACGGTAAACTTCAAGCACAGCTAACCCAACCGAATAAAAAAACAGCCAAAGTTTATTATGTGCAAGTTGAAGGCGTTCCAGATGAAATCTCTCTCAATAAGTTACGCAATGGCATCATATTAAAAGATGGGCCTACCCTACCCGCAGGTGTCGAGTTAGTTCATGAACCGACATGGCTCTGGAATCGCCATCCACCGATTCGTGAACGTAAAAATATTCCGGTAAGCTGGTTAAAAATAACACTTTATGAAGGCCGAAATCGTCAAGTGCGCAGAATGACAGCACATATCGGTTTTCCTACACTTCGGCTGATTCGTTTTAGTATGGGAAACTTACAATTAGGCAAGATGAAACCCGGTGAATGGAAGGAGATCAATTTTGTTTAGCCCCCACATCACAGTTGCCTGTGTTGTCCATGCCCAGAATAAATTCCTGGTAGTTGAAGAGACAATTAATGGCAAAGCAGTATGGAATCAACCCGCTGGTCATCTTGAGGCTGGTGAAACATTGTTACAAGCGGCGGAACGCGAATTATGGGAAGAAACCGGTATTCAGGCTAAGCCGCAAGCACTGCTGAAAGTTCATCAGTGGGTTGCGCCAGACAGCACCTCCTTTATCCGTTTTCTGTTTCTAGTTGAAATGGAACAACAAACAGTAACCCATCCACAAGACCATGATATTGACTGTTGCCATTGGGTTACAGCAGAGCAAATATTCAGTAGCCATTATCTTCGTTCTCCACTCGTCGCAGAAAGTATTCGCTGTTACCTGCAAAACGAAAAGCATCCTCTCACCCTACTGGATAGTTATGTTTCTCCGTTTATTTAATAACAAAACAGTGATACGTTTGATGCACCCCGATTTGCAACGTGTTAAAGTACGGCGCTTGTTTTTTTCTCCAGTGAGATTCCCATGTCAGATAACAGCCAGAAAAAAGTCATTGTCGGCATGTCCGGCGGTGTAGATTCCTCCGTTTCCGCCTATTTGCTACAACAACAAGGTTATCAAGTGGCTGGCTTGTTCATGAAGAATTGGGAAGAAGAAGATGATGAAGAGTACTGTTCAGCCGCGACTGATCTGGCTGATGCCCAATCCGTTTGTGATAATTTAGGCATCGAACTTCATACCGTCAATTTTGCTGCCGAATATTGGGATAATGTTTTCGAACATTTTCTCTCTGAATATAGAGCAGGCAGAACACCTAACCCAGATATTCTATGCAACAAAGAAATTAAGTTTAAAGCATTTCTGGAATTTGCTGCTGAGGATTTAGGCGCGGATTACATCGCAACAGGTCATTATGTTCGCCGCAGAGATATTAACGGTAAAAGCCAATTATTACGGGGGCTGGATAGTAATAAAGACCAAAGCTACTTCTTATACACGTTGAGCCACCAGCAAATTGCTCAAAGCCTATTTCCGGTCGGTGAACTGGAAAAACCGGAGGTCCGTCGTATCGCTGAAAAAATTGGTCTGGTGACGGCAAAGAAAAAAGATTCCACCGGTATCTGTTTTATTGGCGAGCGCAAATTCCGTGACTTCCTTGGCCGTTATTTACCAGCCAAACCTGGCCCGATTATGACAGTAGATGGAGAATCCCTTGGTGAACATCAGGGGCTGATGTACCACACGCTGGGTCAACGTAAAGGTCTGGGAATCGGTGGAACGAAAGAAGGCAGCGAAGAGCCGTGGTATGTCATAGATAAAGACGTTCAGAACAACATCCTGATCGTGGCACAAGGGCATGAACACCCCCGTTTAATGTCTACCGGCCTTATTGCTCAGCAACTTCACTGGGTTGACAGACAGACATTAACTGAAGAAATCCATTGCGTCGTCAAAACACGTTATCGTCAGCAAGATATTCCTTGCACTGTCACCCCCATAAACGAAGATAAAATAGCAGTCCGTTTTGCTAACCCTGTCGCCGCAGTCACCCCCGGCCAATCAGCCGTCTTTTATCAGGGTGAAGTTTGTCTTGGCGGTGGAGTGATCGAACAACGTTTGCAGGAGTAATTGTGGCAAAGAATTATTACAACATTACACTAGCGCTGGCGGGAATTTGCCAGTCAGGTCGCTTGGTACAACAACTTTCTCATGAAAACCAGTGTGATACTGATGCTGTTGCCACTATGGTTAACAGCATTTTAAACACCAACCCGGCATCTGTTTTAGATGTGTTCGGCAATCATGAACGCAATCTGAAAATTGGGCTGAACGCAATGCTAGGGATGTTTAATAGTTCTAACAATGGTATTTCTGCCGATCTTACCCGCTATATCTTGAGTCTGATAGCATTGGAGCGCCGGCTAATTAAAAATCAGGCAGCTTCCGATGCATTGGGTAACCGTATCAGTTTACTAGAACGTCAACAGGCATATTTCGAACCCATGTCAGAAGGGATGTTCAACGCGTTGGCCGGTATTTATGTCGATGTTATCAGCCCATTAGGTCCACGTATCCAAGTGACTGGTTCCCCTGATATTCTGCGCAATCCACTTGTACAAGCGAAAGTCCGGACTATTCTACTGGCTGGCGTCCGTTGCGCGGTCTTATGGCAACAAGTTGGCGGTGGTCGCTTGCAATTAATGTTTTCTCGTCAACGCCTGATCCAACAGGCGAAAGATATTCTTTCTCATTGTTAAATAAAATCCGGGAGTTGCTACCAATGGAATTATCCTCACTGACTGCTGTTTCTCCAATCGATGGCCGTTACGGCGATAAAGTCAGCGCATTACGTACCATTTTTAGTGAGTTTGGCTTACTGAAATTCCGCGTGCAGGTTGAAGTACGTTGGCTGCAAAAACTGGCAGAATGTGCTGAAATTAAAGAAGTTCCCGCTTTTGATACAGACGCAAACGCTTACCTGAATGAAATCATCGCAAATTTCAATGAACAGGATGCAATGCGTATTAAAACTATCGAACGCACCACTAACCACGATGTCAAAGCAGTGGAATATTTTCTGAAAGAGAAAGTTGCGCATATTCCTGCACTACATCAAGTTTCTGAGTTTATTCACTTTGCCTGTACTTCTGAAGATATTAGCAATCTAGCTTATGCGCTGATGCTACAAACAGCCCGTGAAGAAGTACTTTTACCTCAATGGCGCCAGATGATTGATACCATCAAAAAAATGGCGAGTGAATATCGAGACTTACCCCTGTTATCTCGCACTCACGGCCAACCAGCCACACCTTCCACGGTTGGTAAAGAGTTTGCCAATGTTGCTCACCGAATGGAACGCCAGTATCGTCAACTGGAACAATCCGAAATACTCGGCAAAATTAATGGCGCCGTGGGTAACTATAATGCCCATATAGCCGCTTACCCACAGGTTGATTGGCATCAGTTTAGTGAAACTTTTGTGACTTCACTCGGCATCACATGGAATCCATACACGACCCAAATCGAACCCCATGATTATATTGCTGAATTGTTCGATACCATCGCCCGTTTCAACACGATTCTGATCGATTTTGACCGTGACATTTGGGGTTACATCGCACTTAACCATTTCAAACAGAAAACAGTTGCCGGTGAAATCGGTTCTTCCACTATGCCACACAAAGTCAATCCAATTGATTTTGAAAACTCGGAAGGCAATTTGGGGCTGGCAAATGCGGTATTTGGTCATCTGGCAAGCAAGTTACCGATTTCCCGCTGGCAACGAGATCTGACTGATTCAACCGTATTACGTAACCTTGGTGTTGGCCTGGGATATGCTCTGATCGCTTATCAAGCTACGATGAAAGGCTTAAATAAGTTGGAAGTCAATGAGCAGCACTTACTGGATGAGCTAGATCAAAACTGGGAAGTGCTTGCTGAACCTATCCAGACAGTAATGCGTCGCTATGGTATCGAAAAGCCTTATGAAAAACTCAAAGAACTTACCCGTGGCAAACGCGTCAATAGTGAAGGAATGAAAACCTTTATCGATGGGCTGGATTTACCGGAAGAAGAGAAAATACGACTGAAAGCCATGACGCCGGCAAATTATATTGGCCGTGCAATTACACTGGTTGATGAATTGAAGTAGTTGATATTCAACAGACGGATAAAACATCCGTCTGTTGCTACTCTTATATAAACCAATCCCAAACATACTTTAAAGTTATATTCTCTATTTCCACTTAACGTCTTGCTGTTACAGATCCATGTATCTAACATATTCAGCCAGAACCATGACATTGAATTTTTTACCGGCAGTTTTGTCTATATAACAGTCCGAATGAATTGATTATTACAATAACTGCCTGCTGGAGTTGAGAAGGATTATTCCATGCGGATATTGATCGTTGAAGACAACATGTTACTGCGTCACCATTTAACGGTACAGCTTCGCGACACCGGTCATCTAGTTGATGCCGCTGCAAACGCCAAAGAAGCCGATTACTATCTGGTCGAGAGCGAACCCGATATTGCCATTGTTGATCTTGGTTTGCCCGGAGAAGATGGTTTGAGTTTGATCCGTCGCTGGCGCCAAAAAGATGAAAAACTCCCCATTCTTGTTTTGACCGCCCGCGAAAGCTGGCAAGAAAAAGTCACGGTTCTTGATGCAGGAGCAGATGATTATGTTACCAAGCCCTTTCATCTTGAGGAAATTATTGCCCGTATGCAGGCACTCCTACGCCGTAATAATGGGCTGGTTTCTCAGATTATTGAATTCCCACCTTTCAAAATTGATCTGTCACGCAAGGAATTTACAGTTTACGGGGAGAGCGTCAAACTAACGGCGTTTGAATACCGAATCATTGAAATACTGATGTGTAATAGTGACAAAGTTGTCACTAAAGAGTCATTAATGCGTCAATTATATCCCGATGCTGAACTACGCGAAGGTCACTCCATCGATGTCTTAATCGGCCGACTAAGAAAAAAAATATTAGATATTTGGCCTTATGAAGCTATCGTGACTGTCCGGGGCCAAGGCTATCGCTTTGATGTGTAAAACTTTCATGGGTAAAAAAGTGCTTAAGCACAAAAAGCAGCCTTTCTCACTCCGTACCCGGTTTTTAATGGCAACAGCTGCGGTTATTCTTGCTCTTACCATGTCTTACGGTATTGTTGCCATTGTCGGTTACCTGGTCAGTTTTGATAAAACCGCTTATACACTGCTACGCAGTCAGAGTAATCTATTTTTCAGCCTTGCTCAATGGAATAACAATCAGCTGGATATTTCAGTACCCCCCAATTTCACACTGAATAACCCATCATTGGTTCTGATTTATAACAACAAAGGTACCATCCTCTGGCGTCAACACCATATCCCAAAAGTCGAAAACTCTATTCCTAGTGAATGGTTAAAAGAAGACGGTTTATATGAACTGGATACTGATCTAAAAAGCAGCCGGGATTTGCTAAAAAACTCGGCTAACACACAAGGACAATTAGGTAAACTTAATTCACTTGACGAAAATGAAGATAATGAGCTAACTCACTCCGTTTCTGTCAACAGATATAGTGCGACAGCTCATTTGCCAGCGTTAACGATTGTAGTCATCGATACCATTCCACAGGATTTACAAAAATCGGTTCTGGTGTGGGAATGGTTCGGTTATGTATTGATTGCCAATCTTATTCTGGTTATCCCATTAATCTGGCTGGCAGCACACTGGAGTTTACGGCCAATTAAATCGCTTATTCATCAGATCAGTTCATTAGAAAAAGGTGAACGGGAAAAACTGGATGAAAATCCACCGACAGAGCTGCGGGGGCTAGTTCGTAACCTTAATGTGTTGCTCAATAATGAACGCAATCGCTATACAAAATACCGAACAACACTGGCTGATCTGACACACAGCTTGAAAACGCCACTGGCTGTTTTACAATCAACTCTCCGTTCTTTGCGTGACAGCAAACAAATGACTATTCAACAGGCAGAACCTATCATGCTTGAGCAAATTGGCCGTATTTCTCAGCAGATAGGCTATTATCTGCATCGTGCCAGTATGCGCAGTGAACACAGCACTATTATGCGGAAAGTCTCTTCTGTTCCTGCTTTACTAGATAGCCTGTGCAGCGCTTTAACAAAAGTCTATCAGCGTAAAGGTGTCAGTCTCACGTTAGATGTCTCACCGGAGATCACTTGGCTTGGTGAGAAAAATGATTTTATGGAAGTCATGGGTAATGTGTTGGAAAACGCCTGTAAGTACTGCCTTAAATTTGTTGAGATCTCTGTGACGATTGATCACGATTCGGTAATGATTATTGTCGATGACGATGGTCCAGGGGTGCCAATTGAAAAATGGGACATGATTTTCCAGCGAGGTCAACGTGTTGATACTTTGAAGCCTGGTCAAGGGCTTGGATTGTCAATTGCTTCTGAAATTATCGAACAATATAAAGGCGATATCAGTATCAGTGACAGTCCACTTGGTGGTGCCAGAATTTGCGTTATGTTCCGATGCCAGCAAATTAATGACGATGATTAGTTAAATATGCCAGTGTAGTCTGATACTGAGTTTAACTATTCGTTATAATACCTTGAAATTCACTTCACACTCAGGATGTCACTATGGACTATCAGTTGAATCTGGACTGGCAGGCATTTTTGCATAATCATTGGCAAAAACGGCCTTTACTGATTAAACAAGGCTTCCGTCAATTCATTGATCCCCTCACTCCCGATGAACTCGCGGGGCTGGCTATGGAAAATGAAGTTGACTGCCGTCTGGTCAGCCAGAAAAATGGCCGTTGGGATGTCTCTCATGGTCCATTCGAAAGTTACGATCATTTAGGTGAAAAAGAGTGGTCGCTGCTGGTACAAGCGGTTAATCACTGGCACCATCCTTCCGCCGCATTAATGCAACCATTCCGCGTATTATCTGACTGGCGGATAGATGATCTGATGGTCTCCTTCTCCGTTCCCGGTGGTGGTGTTGGTCCGCATCTAGATCAATACGATGTGTTTATCATTCAAGGAATGGGCCGCCGTCGCTGGCGCGTTGGGAAAAAGCTACCAATGGAACAACGCTGCCCTCACCCCGATCTATTACAGGTCGATCCCTTTAATGCCGTTATTGACGAAGAGATGGAACCAGGTGATATTCTCTATATCCCACCAGGATTTCCTCATGAAGGTTATTCCATCGAAGATTCACTAAATTATTCAGTTGGTTTCCGCGCCCCCAATTCCCGTGAACTGTTCAGTAGCTTCGCCGATTATGTGCTGGCTAGTGATTTAGGCAGCTATCGTTATAGCGATCCCGATCTGACTTTCCGAGAAAATCCAGCGTTGGTCCAACCGCATGAACTATCAGCGCTACACACCATGATGAACGAGTTATTAGCACAGCCTGACACTTTCCAGCAATGGTTTGGTGAATTCATCTCTCAGTCACGGCATGAACTTGATATTGCTCCACCAGAGCCACCTTATGAAAGTGATGAAATTTATGAATTAATGAAACAAGGTGAAAATCTCCACCGCCTTAACGGATTACGGGTTATCCGGGTTGGTGATCAGTGCTTTGTTAACGGTGAATTAATAGATACACCTCATATTAAAGCGGCTGATGTTCTTTGCTGCCATTATGAAATTAATGCAGAAATGCTTGGTGAAGCGATAGATGATGCTCGTTTTATCAGACTGCTCACTGCATTGGTCAATAGTGGTTACTGGTACTTTAATGATTGATACCTCACCTCAAGAGGTTAATTTCAATAAGGTTGATTTCAATAATGTTGATTTCAATATAGTTATCAAAGGCCATTAATTTGTTCAACGTCTAAACTCGTTATTAACTCACGGCCTGGTGACTAACTCTCCCCACTAAATCACAAGTGATTATAGTGGGGCTTCTTAAGTTCGCTTCGCTCTCAATTAGCATTCAGGAAGGAGAATTCCGCACAGTTTGTTAAGAACTTGTAGCGCCCGGATTTGCCGTTAATATCCGATCAAATTAACTAGTGCTGCAAAACGCCTGACTCATTTCCGACTTTTTAGACAACAGTGCGGTTAATTCAGCAATACGTATGACAACACTTACAGCCTGCTCCATTCCTTCCAACGAAACAAATTCATGTTTGCCATGATAATTATACCCCCCCATGAATATATTCGGGCAAGGTAAACCACGAAACGACAATTGTGCGCCATTAGTACCACCACGAATCGGTTTAATAACGGGTTCAATATTACAATCCAGCATTGCTTGTTTGGCAATCTCAATAACATGCGGATATTTGATAACTTCATCATGCATATTGTAATAATTGTCATCGATAGTCAGTTCGATATAACAACCCGGATGCAGCCCCTCACCGACTTTTTCAGCAATTTTAATCATCTTCTTTTTACGTTTTTCGAAGTTATTCCGATCAAAATCACGAATGATATAGTGCATTTCAGCACACTCAACCGTGCCTTTAATACGTTGCAAATGATAGAAACCTTCATATCCATCGGTATGTTCCGGTGTCTCTTCCGATGGCAATGCTTGATGGATATGGATCGCCAGTGATAAGGCATTGATCATCACATTTTTAGCACTACCAGAGTGAACATTATTACCAACAATCTTAACGGTTACTACCGCTGCATTGAAATTTTCAAATGCCAGTTCACCTACACCACCACCATCTACGGTGTATGCCCACTCAGCATCAAATGAATTAATATCAAAATAGCGTGCTCCCTTACCTATCTCCTCATCAGGCGTAAACGCAATTCGAATATCACCATGTAAGATATTGCTATTTTTCAGACGAACCATTGCAGTAATGATTTCTGCAATACCCGCTTTATCATCGGCACCAAGCAGCGTTTTACCATCGGTGGTAATCAAGGTTTTCCCCAACATATTATGCAAGATAGGAAACATAACCGGCGATAACACTTCATTACCCGCACCCAGAGCAATTTCACCACCTCGATAATTTTCCAACATTTGTGGACTTATATTTTTTCCAGAAAAATCAGGTGAAGTATCAAGGTGAGCAATAAAACCGATAGCAGGTACAGGCCAAGATGTATTGGCAGGTAATGTTGCCATAACACAGCCATGAGCATCCTGTACCACATTAGAAAAACCTAATTCGATCAACTCCTGTTTCAGCGCTTTGGCGAGTTCGAGCTGCCCATGACTACTGGGAATCGTCTTTGCTGACGGCTTTGACTGAGTATCAAAAGATATGTATTTAAAAAAACGTTCTAGTAATCTGTCCATTATTCTCTTCCCCCGGGGATTTTGTTACCCATTATGAGGAAGAGAAACACAATAATTATTGCGTCAAATCAGCTTTAAATTCTTTAATACTCTCAATTAACCTTCGAGCATACTCATCTACTATCTTACTGGCTGGTCCATAATGCTTTTCATCAAATAAACTTTCTACTTGACTCGGTTCCAGGTTCAGCTCTACCGTGTGCGCCCCAGCCAGTTTAGCTTCATGTACAAATCCAGCCGCAGGATAAACATGACCAGAGGTGCCGATAGCGATAAAAATATCTGCCTGAGCCAGTGCAGAATAAATCCGTTCCATCTCCAAAGGCATTTCACCAAACCAAACAACATGTGGACGCAATGGCGAGGGGAACTGACAACAATGGCAACGTTCATCTATCGTCAAATCGTCTGTCCACTCAAACACTTGCCCAGATTGGCAACAACGAATTTTGAACAACTCACCATGCATATGCACCGTGCGATAGCTGCCCGCCCGCTCATGAAGATTATCGATATTCTGAGTAATCAACAAAAAATTATCGCCAAGCTCATGCTCCAGCGCGGCTAAAGCATAATGCGCTGCGTTCGGTTTTATTTCTGATTGCTGAAGTTGATGACGCCGGGCATTATAAAATGCCTGCACCAATTCTGGATCCTTCTGAAATCCCTCAGGTGTAGCAACATCTTCCACCCGATGTTCTTCCCACAACCCATCAGAGGAGCGGAAAGTCCGAATACCCGATTCAGCCGAAATACCGGCTCCTGTCAATACCACGATGTAAGGTTTTTTCATATTAATCGCCAAACGATTATCCCTATAAAAAATCCGGCTACGAAATCTCTGCTGTCTCAAACGCTTAACCTTACGAAGCCGACCAAGCCGACTAAGCCGACGACAAATTCGCATACTGATTTCCTTCAAGATTTCTTAAATATTGCTTAGGTTTCTATTTTTTATACCATAACGTTTTGATTAGCTCATGCCAATAATAGATTAATTATTTTCCACTTAAAATTCGTGCCGGATCAAGTCTACTTGCTCGTCTCGCCGGATACCAACTGGCTAATAAACTCAGAATCAGAGCCGTCGCCAGAACATACAGAACATCCATGCCATGTAACTCAGATGGCAGGAAATCAATGAAGTAAACATCACCGGAAAGAAATTGATGCCCGATCAGCTTTTCCAGCCCATGAATAAGCGCCGTCAGATTCAGTGATGCCAACACGCCAGCTATAGCACCGGCAATACTGCCCGTCATCCCCGTCAGTAACCCATACCAGAGAAAAACTGCTCTAATTTGCCTATCCTTAGCGCCGAGGGTTCGCAGGATAGCAATATCACTGCTTTTATCTTTTACCGCCATAATCAGGGTAGAAACGATATTAAAACACGCCACGCCAATCACCAGAATCATCGCCAGATACATAATGCTACGTACCATCTGAATATCATGATACATATAGCCGTAATTTCTTATCCAACTGCTGATATAGACATATTCCTGTGATGCTTCCCCGGCAAGCCTTACTCGTTGATCAGCGGCAAACACATCATCAACCTTGATCGCAATGCCAGTGATCCCTTGCCCATAATCCAAATATTGTTGAGCATCGGCCAAAGGGACCAAAGCCAAACTATGATCAAGCAAACCACTCAATCGAAAAATTCCGCTAACTTGTAAACGAATCCGTTTTGGTTGCAACAATTTCATTTCGGGATCATTGTTCGGGATCATAACAGTCAGCCAGTCACCCTGTTTAACCTTCAAGGCATTAGCGACTCCCTGCCCCAGAATGACCTGTTGATGACCCGCCTGAAAATTTTGCCAAGCATTATCTTGTACAAATTGAGGTAATGAGCTGACCTGAGCCTCAGTGGTTAAATCAACCCCTTTCACCTGAACCGCATGCAAGCTGGCGCCTTTTTCCATCAATCCAGTGAAAGTAATATAAGGTGAAGCAGCAACCACACCGATAGTGTTTTTTACCCGTTCCAATGCAGGCTGCCACTGTTCAAAAGGCTGATGAACCGTATAAATTTCACCATGAGGAACAACAGAAAGGATGCGGTTTCTCAATTCTCGTTCAAAACCATTCATGGCACTTAGACCAATAATGAGAACAGCGACACCAAGCATAATCCCTAGCGTAGAAATCACAGAAATCAGAGAGACCATACCGCCCCGGCGACGCCCGCGACTAAATCGCAAGGCAGTGACCAAAGAGAGAGGCAAATTCGCCATTACAACGCTCCCGTCACGGTCAATTCATCCTGTAAATAACCATCACGCATCTCCACCTGACGATTTAATCTGCCGGCAAGATTCAAATCATGGGTGACAACCAGAAATGCCGTGCCTTGCTGCCGGTTAAGCTCACCCAGTAATGCAAAGATACTATCTGCATTACGTAAATCGAGGTTACCGGTAGGTTCATCCGCTAAAACTAAAGAAGGTTCATTAACCAACGCTCTGGCAATTGCCACACGCTGGCGTTCCCCCCCTGACAATTCTGATGGACGGTGATGAGCGCGCTTCTCCAAACCAACAGCCGCCAGCATTTCGAATGCTTTCTTCTGTACCTGACTGCGATTTTTACCGCCAATTAACAGTGGCATAGCGACATTCTCGATCGCATTAAAATCTGGCAACAGATGGTGAAACTGATAAATAAAGCCCAATTCATGATTTCGCAGTTCTGCCCTGGCTCCGGAGGACATTTTATTCAACGAGCGCCCTTTAAAAAGGACTTCACCAGAAGTCGGTGTATCCAACCCACCAAGCAAATGCAGAAGCGTACTCTTACCTGAGCCGGAACTTCCCACAATCGCCATCATTTCACTCTGATTGATAGCAAAAGTGACATTTTTCAGCACTTCAGTCAGTACTTGACCTTCCTGGTATTTTTTACACAGATTATTACACAACAATAGTGGTTGATTATTCATAACGCAAAGCCTCAGCAGGTTGGATGGCAGCAGCACGCCAGGAAGGATATAACGTAGACAATAGGGCAATCGCCATCGCTGAAATTGCGATTGTAGCAACCTGTAGCGGCTCAATGGCAACAGGCAACTCAACACCTGAGGTCAATAAGCCAATAAGTGGCATTAAGTTATTAAGCTGACTGGAAAGCAGAACACCAAGCCCAGTTCCCAGTAAAGTGCCGATGATCCCGGCTCCCGCTCCCTGGATCATAAAAATCGCCATAACCTGACGACGTACCAGTCCCTGTGTCTGCAAAATCGCCACTTCTCCCTGTTTTTCCATTACCAGTAAACCAAGCGAAGTGATGATATTGAATGCAGCCACGGCAATAATCAGGCTTAACAATAAGCCCATCATATTTTTTTCCATCCTGACCGCTTGGAAAAACTCACCTTTACGTTCGCGCCAATCCTTCCATAACAACCCTTCTGGTAGGGTTTGTAAGCTCAAACTATCTACAGCCAATGGTTCTGAGAGATAGAGACGCCAGCCAGTAATGTGACCTGGCGGATAGCGCATCAGACGAGCAGCATCTTGCTGATTAACCAGAATCTGTGTGCCATCGACTTCGCTATTAGACGCAAAAGTGCCAATAACAGTAAATAGACGCTGACTGGGAATACGCCCCATTGGTGTCAACTGACTTGCGCCAGGTACCATCAGGCGAATGCGATCACCGCGTTTTACTCCAAGCTCCCCGGCGACTCTTTCGCCCAAAATAGCATTGTAGCTACCGGGTGCAAGTTGATGACGATAAGCGCCGGTTAAATATTCAGTCAGCGGTTCATATTCATCAAAAGCGATACCCAACATTACACCAACACCGACATTCCGGGCGCTTTGCAATACCACATCACCCATCACCAATGGCGTAATCCTGTTAACCTGCTTTAGATCCGCAAGTTCACTGACAGGATGTGTTTTTGGGTCTAGCGAGCCATTTACCGACGTCACAACCGCCTGTGGCATAAAGCCAAGAATACTGGTTTCCAGCGAACGCTCAAAACCATTCATCACGGACAATACTGTAATTAATGCGGCAACACCGAGAGTAATGCCAATTGCTGACAGCCAGGAAACAAACCGACCAAATTTATCAGCCGCCCGACCACGCATATACCGCAAACCTATAAATAATGAGACAGATTGAAACATGAAATCTGCTACGCCCCTGTTGCCAAAGCAAAGTGTTCGGGGATAATAAAGGGTAGTTATATTTTATGGAACCACCAACATCCAGATTCTGTGGTTTTTTTATTTTCTCTCAACCAGCCAGCGTGTTTACTCGAAGACCATTATGTGTCGAAAGCCTGTTGGGAATGGACTGAATCATAGAGAACACATTTACGCCTATGTCCTCAAAATATCGTTATAAACTTCCCGAACGTCGCGGTGATAACCGTCAATTAGGCCAACTTACTGGTGCTGCTTGCGCTGTAGAGTGTGCTGAAATTGTCGAACGCCATCCAGGCCCTGTCGTACTGATAACCAAGGATATGCAAAACGCCTTACGTCTGCATGATGAAATCCATCAGTTTACCGACTGCTCTATTGATCTCCTTTCCGATTGGGAAACACTGCCATATGACAGCTTCTCTCCTCATCAGGAAATCATTTCCAACCGTCTGTCTACACTTTACCGTCTGCCGACGATGACCAAAGGTGTTTTAATCCTGCCGATAAATACCTTAATGCAACGGGTTTGCCCTCATGAGTACCTTAACGGGCATGCACTAGTCATGCACAAAGATCAGAGGCTCTCACGAGATAAACTCCGTACTGAATTAGAACAAGCTGGCTATCGTAGTGTCGAACAAGTTCTTGAACACGGCGAATTTGCTACTCGTGGCTCATTACTTGATCTTTTCCCAATGGGAAGTGAGCATCCCTATCGTATTGATTTTTTCGATGATGAAATCGATAGCTTACGCATTTTCGATGTTGACAGCCAACGTACGCTGACTGAGGTTAAACAAATCAACCTACTGCCTGCTCATGAATTCCCAACAGATAAAGAGACTATTGAACTGTTTCGCAGCCAGTGGCGGGAACGTTTTGAAGTCCGTCGTGACAATGAGCATATTTATCAGCAAGTCAGTAAAGGTACGTTACCGGCCGGGATAGAATACTGGCAACCGTTGTTTTTTAGCCAACCCTTGCCTTCATTGTTTGATTATCTACCCGACAACACCTTGCTTATCAGTCAAGAAATAAACCATTCCGCTGAACGTTTTTGGCAGGACATCCAACAACGCTTTGAGAGCCGTAAAATTGACCCAATGCGCCCTCTCTTACCCCCAGAAGAGCTTTGGCTTCCGGCTGATAATTTATTCTCAGCGCTAAAAAACTGGCCCCGCATTCAACTTAAAGCAGAAGAATTGAGCAAAAAAGCGAGTCACGTAAATCTTGATTATCAACTGCTGCCTGATCTCTCCGTTGTTGCGCAAAATAAGGCACCTCTGGATAAGCTTCGCCGTTTCCTTGAACAATTCAGTGGCCGCGTTATTTTCTCTGTTGAGAGTGAAGGACGGAAAGAAACGTTACAGGAATTATTGTCACGAATAAAGATTAAACCCATTAAAATCAGCAAATTGCATCAAGCACAACAGCCAGGTCACTTTTTGATGATTGGTGCCGCTGAACATGGTTTTATCGATACAAAGAATGAACTGGCTCTAATCTGTGAAAGCGACATGCTTGGTGAACGTGTTGTTCGCCGCCGTCAAGATACCCGCCGCACGATTAACACCGATACCCTGATCCGTAACCTTGCAGAATTACGCCCCAGCCAGCCAGTGGTCCATTTGGAACATGGCGTTGGCCGTTACCAAGGGCTAACTACGCTAGAAGCAGGTGGTATCAAAGCTGAATATCTGATCTTAAGTTATGCTGGTAACGACAAACTTTATGTTCCGGTCTCTTCCCTGCATTTGATCAGCCGCTACGCAGGTGGTGCTGATGAAAATGCCCCATTACATAAATTGGGCGGAGAGGCATGGAACAAAGCCCGCCAGAAAGCTGCCGAAAAAGTACGCGATGTGGCTGCGGAGTTGCTTGACATTTATGCTCACCGCGCCGTAAAACCAGGATTTGCGTTTAAACATGATTGGGAACAATACCAATTATTCTGTCAAAGCTTTCCATTTGAAACGACTCCAGACCAGGAACAGGCAATTAACGCAGTTCTGAATGATATGTGTCAGCCAGTCGCTATGGATCGCTTAATTTGCGGTGATGTAGGCTTTGGCAAAACCGAAGTTGCAATGCGCTCCGCATTTCTGGCAGTCCATAATGACAAGCAAGTGGCGGTCCTAGTTCCGACAACACTGCTGGCTCAGCAACATTTTGATAATTTCCGCGACCGTTTTGCTAATTGGCCTGTACGTATTGAGATGATATCCCGTTTCCGCAGCGCCAAGGAACAGCAACAAATCGTTGAAATGGCAGCCGAAGGTAAAGTCGATATTATTATTGGTACACATAAACTGCTACAAAGCGACTTGCGCTGGAAAGACCTTGGTTTGTTAATTGTCGATGAAGAGCACCGGTTTGGTGTTCGCCACAAAGAGCAGATCAAAGCCATGCGTGCCGATGTCGATATTCTGACCCTCACCGCAACCCCAATTCCACGAACGCTCAATATGGCAATGAGTAGTATGCGGGATCTCTCAATTATTTCGACCCCGCCCGCTCGCCGTCTGGCTGTCAAAACTTTCGTGCGCGAGTATGACAGTTTGGTGGTACGAGAAGCCATACTGCGTGAAGTTTTGCGCGGTGGTCAAGTCTACTACCTCTATAATGATGTTGAAAATATTGAGAAAGCGAAGCTGCGTCTTGAAGAATTAGTACCAGAAGCACGGATCGCCATTGGTCATGGGCAGATGCGTGAACGGGATTTGGAACGGGTGATGACCGATTTCCATCATCAACGATTTAATGTTCTGATTTGTACCACCATTATTGAGACAGGCATCGATATTCCAAGCGCCAATACCATCATTATTGAACGTGCTGACCATTTTGGCCTAGCCCAACTGCATCAATTACGGGGGCGTGTCGGACGTTCTCACCATCAGGCTTATGCTTACCTGCTGACACCACATCCGAAAGCAATGACAGCCGATGCACACAAACGTCTGGAAGCTATCGCCTCCCTTGAAGATTTAGGTGCGGGTTTTGCACTGGCAACTCACGATCTTGAAATCCGTGGAGCCGGCGAACTCCTAGGTGAAGAACAAAGTGGTCAGATGACAACAATTGGCTTCACTCTCTACATGGAGCTGTTAGAAAGCGCTATCGATGCATTAAAAGCAGGCCGAAAACCTTCACTTGAAGACTTAACCAATAGTCAAACTGACGTTGAATTGCGGATGCCTATTTTGTTACCTGATGATTATATTCCTGATGTCAATATGCGTTTGTCTTTTTATAAACGTATTGCCAGCGCCAAAAACGCATCAGAATTAGCAGAATTGAAGGTTGAATTGATAGACCGGTTCGGCATATTACCTGATCCGGGGCGCCACTTATTACAATCAGCAGCCATTCGCCTGTTAGCTCAGAAATTAGGTATTAAACGAATAGAAGCCCATGAAAAAGGAGGGTTTATCGAGTTTAGTGAGGAAAATAAAGTTGATCCAACTTATCTTATCGGCCTGTTACAAAAACAACCTGAAATTTATCGCTTGGACGGCCCCGCTAAACTGAAATTCATTACTGACCTGAACGAAAGAACGACACGCCTAGAATTCATTCAGCAATTACTTGATACTTTTGAACATCATCCAATCTGCTCTTAAGTCACTTCACTTCCCCTATGATTGATTGTCAGTCTGTGGGGGAGTAGATTTGAAGATGCATCGCGATGGCATGGGAGTGAATCCCCGGGAGCATAGGTAATTAAGGGTAAACTTGGTTTTCGTAAAATAATAACCGGATATGATCATAATTATAATAATAGCCTTTATTATCAACCTCATGCAGTAATTTACCTTTTACTTTAATGATCTCTTCTTTCATTAAAGTCATAATTTTTCCTTATAAAATACTAGGTTTTATAATTTTCATAAATATATTAGTAAGTAAAGGAAAAGGCCTTACCCACTTTATTTAAGATAAATTTCAGAAAAAATTGCCAATATGAAATTATCAACCGATCCATTTTACCTACACTAATTTAGTTTTAAGGATATTTTACTATAGTGGTCGTACCAGATCCCTTATATCCTAATAGTCTTGCCAAACAGTACCTTAATGTAACAATCAATCAAATATATTGATTAACTATATAAATCATATTCAAACATATTGTTTATTGTTAAATAGATTATTAGATATTCTCAAATATTATATTATTTTTTAATTGCATTATTCTACACTTCGCCTATACCAATTAGTGAAAATGCTGTTTATCTATTTTTAAAGAAATCAAAGAATAGATATGACAACAAGTATGGAAACCATAATGATGCAAAGTGTTACCGATAATAATATTACTTCCGAGAGTATTTCCTTTAATAATATTTCTATGCAGATTCTGCACGAACTGTTGCAATATCGCAGGCGTCTTACTGATCTAGGGAGAGATTCCGTTAAAGAAGAAAATATTATTAAATCTGTACAATTACCTAGAATTGAATACTTCATCAGGAATAATAAACCTATCGAATTCATTTTACCGGCATTCCCAACCAAGTCACCAAACAGAAATAAAGTACTTGGTACTTCCCCTGATATGGCAGAACGCTTGTCTTTGATTTTTCTTAATTCTCTTTGCCAGCGTATTCAGCTTTATTATCCGCCAGGCGCTCGCATTATTATTTGCTCTGATGGTCATGTCTTTGGTGATCTGATTCGTGTCAGTGATAATGTTATCAGTCAATATCATGAAGATATTAAACAATTACTTCATGAAGTGGGTGCTATCAATTTAAGCACATTTAACCTTAACGACGATAAAGAACTCTGCGAACATAGTGATGATTTCAATTTACAGAGACAGATGTTAGTCAGACATTATGCCCGTTCGGAAGAATCTATCAAAGATGAACTGTTGCAAAATAGTGATGGATTACAACTATATCGCGCAGTCACCCGTTTCTTATATGAAGACAGCTTATTACCCGGCTATACCGGATCAAATAATGCCCTACAAAAAGATGCCAAACAAAGAGCCATCGGTGTTATTCAACGAAGTTGGGCGTGGGGAAGTTTATTAGATACTCATTTTCCAAAAGCCATACGTTTATCTATTCATCCTCAGCCAGCAGACAGTATTAAATTTGGTATTCATATGATGCCAACCCGGGATGATTGGTTAACCCCTTGGCATGGTGTCGCAGCCAATGTAAATGGGCAATTTATACTTATGAAACATAAAGAAGTTCAGATGATGGGCGGAAAATTAGTAAATATTCATGGAAAACCCAGTCACTATGTAATTTGAAGGAAAATAGCGATGACAGAATTAAATAGCTTTCAGACAGAAGAAATAACCCCTTTTGGTTTAAAAATTACGCCTCAATTTTCCGATCAACATATTGATACTTTATCAGTGGAACAACTGAAAGAACTGGCTAGAAAACACCATCTGCTTATATTACGTGGTTTTAAATCTGATTTATCTGATCACGAAAAATATGAAGAATATGCCCGTAATTGGGGAGAAATAATGATGTGGCCGTTTGGTGCTATTTTAGATGTTCGTGAACATCAAGATGCTACCGATCACGTTTTTGATAACAGCTATATGCCGTTGCACTGGGATGGCATGTATAAACCAACAATTCCCGAATTTATTATGTTCCATTGCGCCCACGCACCTGAAAGCGACCAAGGGGGCAGGACAACCTTTGTCAATACTCGTCGTGTTGTTGCTAATGCTACTCAACAGCAATTAGAACAGTGGAAGAATATATCGATTACTTACCGCATTAATAAAGTCACTCATTATGGTGGGGAAGTTCACTCTCCTTTAGTGGAAGAACATCCGGACAGAAACGGATTCGTTATCAGATATAACGAACCGGCAGTAGATGGAGAAAAATTCCTAAATAAACATGCTATTGAATATCATAATATCAGCCCTGATCAAGTAGCAGAATTTCAACAAGATTTTATCAATATATTATATGATAAGCGCCATTTATATGCTCATGCATGGAAAAAAGGTGATCTGGTGATTGTGGATAATTTCTCTCTGCTACATGGACGTGAAGGATTTACTTCCAAATCAGAACGGCATTTACAGAGAATCCATATTCAATCTAATCCGGTATTTAATAATCAGGCGTTAAGATCATAGTATTATTATACAACGAAGAACCAGAAAGATTATTTGACTTCCACTGCAATATATTGGAAGTCAAATGACTATCTTTACGGAAAATTGCATTTATTAATCGAATCCACCACTTATTTCAATTTCAAAAACAAACTCTTTTATGAATTCAATATTATTTCTATGTGCAAATTTTATTTTTGAGAAAAATCTGCAATGAATAAAAAAAACAAGAATTGCAAATACTCCAATAAAATAGCCAGTAAAGGAAATTAAGCTTCCATTTTTAATAAATTCAAACCAAATTCCAGATATATAAACAATAAATAATATCATCATGGAAAAATTAGCAAGTTTGTTTTTATTAAAAAAACAAAAATCAAAAAATAGCAATGGAGATTTTACACTTCTTAGTGAAACTTTTCTGCTCAAGCCAAAATAGATGAAGCAGGCAAGAAACCCCAACAGACTCAAAACCATCAAAATAAACGGAATATATACAATCATGCTCATTTATCCTTAAACTCATGTTTATATATTTCAGTGCCAACTTTGCCATTCATGTCTGTTTCACCTAATGGAGTTTCCCTTGAAATACCACCCCAGCCAATTGAAGGCCCTACACCAAGTGATACACCTATTCCATCTTTTCCTGCTGATATTCCAAATGAACCATCGCCAAGAGCATTATTTTCCACAATAGACATTTTATTTCTCCTCCTTGTTTTTGTTTAATGAAGAAATTTTCTTGCAAAATTCTTGTATTAGACTAAATAAATAAATAAAAAATCCAAATATTGCCCCACCACTACCGCCTACTTTTATACTGAATTTTAATCCATTAATAGCTGGTTGAATATCTAAAAGAAAATACCCTTCTTTAAAAAAGATAATAAGGTACGTTAAAGGAATACTAATCATACAACATACTGAAAAAATCATTCCCCACCCCAATACTAGATAGATAAATTGTTTTAGTCTAAAAATAATGCCCCTTTTATTGTTAATGCCAGTCAGTTAAGCAACTGACTGGCTGTTTTTCTGGGCTTTTCTGTATTTGTAAGGTCTTTCCTTTACTACCCTCGGGAAGGCTCTTTTTCTCCTTACCGGGAGCTTCACTAACT